>JAZNFN010000116.1:0-5245 GCA_045576035.1 Christensenellaceae bacterium | reverse complement strand
ATGGTTAATATTGTAGCCACTATAAATACAATTGTGTATAAGGCAATAAATATCATAGGAATTCGTTTTTCTATATTTGTAAAAGACACATATTTGTTTTTTCCCAGCTTGTCCGTTTGCACTCTCCATTCAATATCATATATATCAAAAGGTAATTGTTTTTCTATAGCAGCAATAACTTTCATTTTTGCTGCGTTTAATTGACCATACGAAAAAACTATACGCTTCCAATTTAAGCAAAGCACTATACCTAAAATCGATATTATAAACCCGCTTATAATTGTAATTAATAGAGAGTACTCACTTCCTATCGCACTAAGGATTGCAATAATTGCACTAAGAACCGATACTAGTGTAGAATTTACCGATATGTAAAAATTGCTTACAGACTGCCTTCTTGCAACAAGATCTTCTGACGTTTGAAGATAAGCCTTATATTGCTCTACCATAACATCTCCAGACATGTTTTTATTACAATTAATCTCTTTTGAAATATCCATTTCTAAATTGTTATTTATGTTGGCACACAATTGTTCAATGCTTACTTCTTTAGAATACATGTATCTACTTCGTTCTATATTTTCCACGTTTCCAAAACAATCTTTTCTGTAAAGAGATTCATTGTATATATTATTGGGCGACAACTTTATTGTATAAATTCTTTTATTGCTTTTTATAAATTTTTTTATTTCCCAATCAATATATTTACTCTCGTGAGAACGTTCGCCAACAAAAAATATTGCACAATCTGCTTGCTTAATTTTTTTGCTTGCGTGATTTTTCCATGCTTTTAATGGAACGCTTTCCAATAATAACACTTCTAATGACGCGCATTTGTCTTGCAATTCTTTTAACTTCTCTTTAACTTCTGCTTCATCTTGCGATTTATAAATTATATAAGCTTTCATTTGTTTATCCCTCTAAATAGCACGATAATATAACTTGTTTTTTGCCTTTACGTTCAATCTTTTTGGTTTTTCTTCCGTCAAAATATTTCATAGGAATACTATCCACAATGAGGTGGTAGATTTGTATCGGGTCTTCCACGTTTTTAATATCCGCCACGATTTGTTTTGTAAGTGCTTGCGGAAGTTCGCCGTATTCAAGCATTGTTTTAATCTTTTCAATAGTGCTTTCTTCCGTTTCGGTAAACTTTCTACAAGAGAGTAGCGCTTTAAGATAGGTTAAAATCTTTTTATCGTTACCGCTTACGGTTTTGCCTTCGGTAGTTTCTAACGTTTCTTGTATTAGTTTGTTATTAAACGCCGATTTATTCGTTGCAAGTTGGTCGAAATAAATTTCCTTGATTGGAATTTTCGGCTCGTTTTCATCGCACTTAACGTATTGCATCGTTTCAATAAAGGTAAGTTCTTGCGTTTCTTCGCCAACTGTTTTGAAGAATGCTTTTAGTGCGCCTTTTCTTATGAAAGAAATGGTTCCATTTCCGCTTACGAGTTTAGCGTTTTTACCTGACTTGCATTTTAATGGTAACTTCTTGATTTTTTCAAAGAGTTCAATATCTTCATCTCTTATCTTTCTAATAAGGGTAAGGTATTCAAGTTCAGGGTTTACGTTTTCTTCTTCACCCTCAAGCGAACCCATTAAGGTTTCGTATAATTTGTGAGAAGATACTTGTTCGTCTTCGGATAAATACTTAAAGTCTTCGCCCAAAATATCGTGGAAGGCTTGAAGTTTTTCCAAGATTCTATCTTTAAGGGGAAGTTGCGCGTTTGCTTGCGACGTCGGGAAGAAATTGAATACGTAAATTCTATCAAATTCCGTTCCTACACGGTTGATACGACCAACACGTTGCATAATTCTTGTAGGATTCCACGGCAAATCGTAGTTAATAAGTACGTTTGCTCTATGTAAGTTAATACCTTCTGCAAGTACGTCGGTAGTTATCAAAATATCGTATTTATCGTTATTTTTACCCTTGTTTTTAGGGTTATAACTATCTTCAATTTCCTTTTTTAAGTAGTTGGTGCTTTCGCCCGAAAATACTACTACTCTTGAACCGTAAGTTTGTTTTAATCTTTCGCCAATATAGGAAGCGGTTTCTTTCGATTCGGTAAATACTATTTTCTTAGTACCTTGCAAAATAGGATTTTCTGCTAAATCTTTAATAAATTCTTCTAATTTAGGGTCAACCGAAACTTCTTCCCAACGGGAAAGGATATATTTTAAGCGTTTCAAGTCGTGTTCTATATCAGAAATAAAGTAGTCCTTAAACTCTTCAGCTTTGAAATATTGAACCTTTTCGCTTTCTACAAGTTGCATTAGCTTATAGTCGTCACCGTTGTCTAACAAATCATAAACGTCAACCTTTTTACTAACGTAAACCTCGCCCGTGTAGAACATATCAACGAATTTTTGGTGCGATTCGATAAATCTACCAAGAGTCATTTTGAAAGCATAGAAACTGCTCTCTAAACGCTTTACAAGAATAGATTTCATAAATCCACCAATGTTAACTTGACCTGCTAACAATGAAGCATACTTTTTAGTGTCTTTCAAGTAGAATATAGGTTTATATCTTGCATAAGATAAGTCTTTAATAACCTTAACGGTTTCGTTAAATACCTCTTCCGTGTGTTCGTCAAATGAATATATAATACTTTCGGGATTTCCAAGTGCAGGGAATTTTAATCCTTGCTCTTCCAAATCCTTTGTGTAGTATTCCTTAATTTCGCTGCGAGTTCTTCTAACCATAACGTGGCGAAGAAGCCTATCTCTAATTTCTTCGGAATTTGCTCTTAACTGTTCAAAATATTCGGGAGAACCTTTTTCTAAACCGTTTAACCTGCCACGCAATCTACTGAAAAAGCCTTCAAGGTTGGTTACGTTTGGAATAATATTGCTATTGTGTTTTGCTTGGAATAAGTAAACTTGGTTTTCAATATCGCTTGCATAGTTGTTAATAGGCGTAGCAGAAATTAAAACAACTTTCTTCCCATAGCAAATTTGATGAAGTTTTTCATAACCTTCCGTTTTTGCATTTCTAAAACGGTGCGCTTCATCTACGAATACATAGTCGTATCTTTCAAGTTTTTCAGGGTTTTCTAAAATATGGTCTAATTTTCCAAGCGACCATACGTCAGCCACAACGTCAAAATCCTTTAATACAGATTCCCAATAGTCCACAAGAACGGGTGGGCAAATTACAAGCCTACGTTTATTTTTAAGGCTTTTTGCGAGCAATGCACAAATATAGGTTTTACCTAAACCTACAACGTCGGAAATGAAAACGCCGTTATATTTTTCCAATATCCTTTTAGCTTGTATAATGGCATCAATTTGATATTGAAGTTTCATATACCCTTCAGGGAAGAGTTCGTTAATCAATGCAACTTGGTCGGAGTTGATTTCTTCGTCAAAATATTCAAAAATAGTTTTAAGATAAAGTTCATAAGGGGTAACGTTATCTTTAATCCACGTTTTTTCTTCGATAGTTTCGGTTGTAATCTCACTAACGTCAACCGCTTTCGCCCATAACTCTTCAAATCTTTCTAACGCAAACTTGACGTCGGCACTATCTTTAAGTTCAACGTTAAATTCAAGATTATTCACAAGTCCGCTATAAGAGAAATTGCTTGAACCCGTTATAACGCTACCATAGTAGTCGCAAAGTTCAGGGTTTTTACGCATTATGTAAACTTTAGCGTGAATAGGTTGCTCGGTGTACATTCTAAGTTCTAATTTGCCCGATTTTAACCATTCTACAAAACATCTAACGCCGTCTTCAACTTCTTTGGAGTCTTCCGAGTCTGCAAATTCTGTTTCAATTTGTGAGCCGTATTCTTGCTTACTTTCTTTTTGCGACAATATGACGGTATTATTTTCCGACTGTTCTATTAAATCAACAGTCGTTTTATCGACGTTTAATCCGACAAGGATACGAATTTTATCCAAGTCTTTCATTGCATCGCATAATCTAAAGAAACCACTTGTTCTAAAGTAGCCAACGATTACGTCAAAATATTGCGTATTTGTTTTTAATATCTTATTAAACCTATGGTAAAGAGTTCTTTCAGGTTCATTTGTAAAAAATTTCAAATCGGTTGTAGGCATAATTTTCTCCTATCGTAATACTATTTCATCTTTAACAAATCTTTAAAAAATGTTATTATAAAGACTAAAATTGCTACTATCCACATAAACTACCCCAAAATAATTATTTGCGGATATATTTTACCACACCAAATATGACAATTTCCGTCATATTTATAAACTTTTTACTAAAAATTCAAAACTTTTTCGGTATTCATTAAAAAGTCTTGTAACGACAACATCAATATTCCTCGCTCGTTATATCCACTCATAATCGGTTGATTTACGATAATAATCTTTCTAAACGCATCGTTGATAGACAGCAAGGACGCTTGCTCTTGCGCCATCTTCTCTTCCGAAGGAATACTATAAGCAGACTGGATATAATATCTACGATTTCCAAGGTTTACAACAAAATCAACTTCAAGAGTTTTTCTTACCGAAACCCCATTTTCTTTTTTAACGTTCTCCACGACGCCTACGTCAACGGAGTATCCACGCAAACGCAACTCATTATAAATGACGTTTTCCATAATATGCGTATATTCTTGTTGACGGAAAGAAAGTCTTGCGTTTCTAAGCCCCAAATCCACAAAATAATATTTTGCAGGCGTATTAATATATTTTTTCCCTTTTATATCATACCGAACTGCCCGTTCTATCAAAAATGCGTCTTGCAAATAATTAAGATAACTTGAAATAGTATTTGCGGACAATTTAACGTTTTTCGTACTTGCAAACGTATTCGACAGTTTTAACGGATTCGTAAGTGAACCGATAGAAGAAGCTAACATGTCCATTAATTCGTTAATCTCTATGTTTCCTCGTAAATTATTTCGATTGATAATATCCGCCAAGTACGTCGTATCAAATAAACTCGTTAAATATTTCGCTTTATCTGCGACTATTTCCATTGAAAGGCATAATGGCATACCGCCATAATTACAGTACATAATCCAAGCCTTATCGAAATCGCCACCGTAAACGGAATAAAATTCTGAAAAGTTTAACGGATAAACTCTTATTTCATCTCCACGTCCACGAAATTCAGTTATGATATCACTTGATAAAAACTTTGAATTACTACCCGTAACGTAAATATCTGCATTAGGAATATGCATAAATCCGTTTATTACGCTTTCAAATTCAGGAACAAGTTGTATTTCGTCAAGTAAAATGTAATAATCTTCGTTAT
>JAZNFN010000115.1:0-8594 GCA_045576035.1 Christensenellaceae bacterium | reverse complement strand
GAAAACTCTAAAACTTGTTTGTCTTTTTACGACGTTAACGGTAAAGAATATTTGGATAAAAATAAAGTTTGTTATGAGATTACACCTTTTGAAAACGTTTTTCTTGCAAAAAACTTTGTGAGAAATCAAGACTTTGATAATGGCGTTTACACCTTTCAATCATTAGGGTCTGTGGCGATATGCGACGTAGTAGAATCTTGTGATAATATTCTTGATTGTTGTGCTGCACCAGGCGGTAAAAGTATTCGACTATCGTATAAATGTAAAAACGTTACGTCTTGGGATATTCACGAACATAGAGTGGGACTTATAGAAGACTATAAGCGCCGCATGCAAAGAACAAACGTTGTGGCAAATGTTGTTGATTCAAAAGTATTTAATAAAGATTTAGTTGAAAAGTTCGATGCTGTATTATGCGATGCACCGTGCAGTGGGTTAGGGGTAGTGAACGATAACCCCGACATCAAATTAAATCGTGAAAGTTCGGATATTAAATCGTTAAACGCTGAACAATTAAGTATATTAAAAACCGTTTCGTCTTACGTTAAAAAAGGTGGCTATTTATACTATTCAACTTGTTCAATTATGTCAAGTGAAAATATAGGCATAATCAATGCGTTTATGTCAGACATAAAAGATTTTGAAATGTGCGAAATCAATAGTAAATTACAGCACGAAAACATTTTAGGCGCTAATTTATTTTTACCTGATATTTCAGGAGGCTGTGGCTTTTTTGTTGTTAAGTTAAAGAGAGTAAAATAAAGTGAAAGATTGTTTATTGAATTTAAGTTTTGATGAACTTAAAGTAAAAATTGAAGAATTAGGAGAGAAAAGTTTTCGTACAGGGCAAATTTTTAGGTCGCTCTATTTAGGCTTGGATTTTTTAGAAATGACCGATTTATCAAAATCTTTTAGAGAAAAGTTAAGTGAAAACTTCGATGCCCAGCCTGTTAAAATCTTAAAGTATTTACAATCTGTTGATGGTACTGTAAAATTTTTATTCGCTTTGCGTGACGGTAACGTTATAGAAAGCGTCTTAATGAAATACAATCACGGCTACTCTTTATGTGTTTCCACGCAAGTAGGGTGCAGAATGCGTTGCGCTTTTTGTGCGTCGGGTCTTAATGGTTTAGTGAGAAACTTAGAGCCTTGTGAAATACTTGGTGAAGTTATTTGTGCTAACAAGTTCTTAAATGGTGGACTTGGAGAAAAAAGAAAAATTATAAATATTGTATTAATGGGAAGCGGTGAACCGCTTGATAACTACGATAATACGGTAAAATTTTTGCGTTTAGTGTCGGATAAAAACGGTATTAACGTAAGCCAAAGAAATATAAGTTTATCAACGTCGGGTATCGTGCCTAAAATGTTTACGCTTGCTGACGAAGGTTTGTCAATAAACCTTACCGTTTCGCTACACTCTCCGTTTGATGAAGAAAGAGAAAATATAATGCCCGTGGCAAAAACTTATAAAATTAATCAAATTCTCGACGCTTGCAATAATTATTTTGACAAAACGGGTAGAAGATATATTTTTGAGTACGTTTTAATTCAAGGTGAAAACGACACTAAAAGACACGCCGAAGGACTTATTAACTTGTTAAAAGGTCGTCCGTGCCACGTCAATTTAATTAGACTTAACGAAGTTAAGGAAAATTCATTGAAAAGTGCAACTGATAAAGATGCTTATAGATTTTTAGGGTTTTTAGAAAAAGCTGGGCTTTCTGCTACCGTTAGAAGAAGAATGGGGGAAGATATTGACGGCGCCTGTGGACAACTTCGCCAAAGATATTTAGAAGAAAATGCTTAAAGATATTAAGATTGGGCAAATTTATAAAGCGCACTCTGATTCATACACTGTTAATATTGATAAATATTCATTAAATTGCGGTGCAAGGGGCGTTTTAAAAATTAAAAGCGACGGTTTTTCGGTCGGCGATTACGTTAAGGTGGATAAAAAAACTATCGTTGAAGTTTTGCCTCGTAAAAATAGATTTATTAGACCTAATGTTTCAAACGTAGATTTGGTGGTGGCTGTTTTTGCACCTGAACCCAAACCCGACCTTTATTTATTAGATAAACTTTACATAAACGCAGTGAAGGAAAACGTCGACCTAATAATAGTAGTAAACAAGCAAGACGTTGGCGACCAAGTATTAGAATTGATTAGAAATGAATATAAAGATTTAGGGATAGAAATATTAAGCGTTTCGTCTAAAACGGGCGTTGGTATTTTAGAACTAAAAGAAAAACTTAAAGGTAAGTTGTCAGTTCTTGCAGGGCAAAGTGCAGCGGGCAAAACTTCAATAGTGAACGCAATGTTTGGCTTGAATCTTAAAACGGGCGAACTAAGTGAGAAGATTTTAAGGGGTAAACATACTACTACACGTTCAGAAATATTTGAACAAGACGATATTAAACTTATTGATTCGCCGGGGTTCGCAGTTTTAGATGCGGACGTTGACGTCGATGAAATAATTGAGTGCTATCCTGAGTATTTTGAAGTTTCAAAATACTGTAAGTTCCGTGGTTGCACTCATATAAGCGAACCCGAATGTAAGGTTAAAGAGTTAGTTAATAGCGGACAATTTTCAAAAGAAAGATACGTTAGATACGTTGAAATTTATAATGATATTGCAAAAAGGAGAAAAATTTATGAAAAAGATTAAGATTGCACCATCGATTTTATCAGCAGATTTTGCTAGGGCGGGCGAAGAAGTTGCAAACATCACACGTGACGGCGCTGATGTTTTGCATATAGACGTTATGGACGGAAGTTTTGTTAAAAACATATCGTTTGGACCAAAATTTGTTAAGGAAATTAGACCGTACAGCAAAGGTATATTTGATTGCCATTTAATGATAGTAAACCCTTGGAATTACATTAAGCAGTTTGCTGATGCAGGTGCGGATATCATAACGGTCCATCACGAAGCGTGTGGCGATAAACTTAAAGAAACGTTGCTTGCAATCAAAGACCTTGGTGTAAAATGCGGTGCGGTTATAAACCCGAATACCGAAGTTAAGGTTTTAGAAGACGTTATAGACGTTTGTGATATGGTTTTGCTTATGAGTGTTTACCCAGGTTTTGGCGGTCAAAAATTTATTCCCGACGTGCTTCCTAAGTTAGAACAGGCAAGAAAATTAATTGAAAGCACGGGAAAAGATATTGACCTTGAAATAGACGGTGGTATTAATAAAGAAAACGTTAGACTTGTTAAGGATGCAGGTGCAAATGTAATCGTTGCGGGAAGCACGGTGTTTAACGAAGTTGATAGAGCTAAAATTATAAGAGAATTGCGTGAAATTTAATTAAATTGACAAAAATCTGCTTTGCTTGCATATATTATATAGCGAGGTAGTTTTATGAAAATTTGTTGTATTAAACCGCCAACGATAATCAGGAAATTTTTAAGATTACTGTTTTGTCGTAAAGCAAAAGAAGAATAAAAAAAGGTCGCAAGTGCGACCTTTTTTATATGTCTATAAATATTTTTACACTAAATCAACCACGGTTTCGTAAATTTTCCCTTGCTTATCAAGCATATCGCTCATTTTTTCAAGGGTGAAAGGAACTGCATCGTAACTTGAACTGTCAAGTTTTAAGTGTGATAGGTTAATGGCTTTATTTGCTATTAAGTTGATGCTTGTTGCAGTGTTGCCAAAACCACTGTTGATGCAAAGAATTTGAAGTTGCTTTTTAATTGCGGGGGCAAAGGATATAGCATTGTTTTTATAGTAAATTCCCGTAAACGCAACGCTTGCATTATATGAAGCAAGTGCAAATGCCTTTGCTGCGGGGATATTGCAATCGGAAATATATACTACGCTTTTAGTCATTCTACCGCTAGTTATTGAAGCGACTTCTTTTTGCCAGTTATCGTCAGGACCTAAAACGTAATAAATTCCTGAACTTTTAGCGATTTTAAAATCTTCTTCGTTAGTAGTCATTACGATAGGAACTGCCTGATAATAGATTAATAATTGAGCAAGAATATTCCCAAAATTGTTTGCGCCGATTATAGAAACGTAGTCGCCCTTTTGAATACCTAATTTATCAACTATTGATATGGCAAGCGAAATGTGTTCGATAAAAAGCGCTTCAAGAGCACCTACGCTTTCAGGCAAAATGAAAAGTTTGCCAGGGTCAACGCTTGTAAAATCGCTTAAAAATCCGTCAAAGTCTTCACCTGCAATTTGTAGGTTTGAACATTTGGTGGGGGAGCCACTTTTACAATTATAACACTCTAAACACTCTCTACTTGGTTCGATGTAAACGTGTTTGCCTTTTTCAAGACCAAAAAGATTGGTTTCGGTTTCGCTAACAACACCGATGCCGTAACTACCTAAAACAACGTTTTTAGAATCAAGTTCGCCATTAAACCTTAAAACGTCAGCAAGCGTAATAAGCGCCTTGGTTATTTTAACCTTGGCGAGCGCACTAGACTCAAACTGTTCAGACAGTTCTTGTTCTTTTAGCGTTGAAGGTTTAATAATCTTCCAACCTTTCATAACTTCTCCATAAACGCAAAAATTTTTATTATTATATTATAAATTCAAAAAAAAATCAAGCAAAATACATCGGGTAAAAAGTTTTTGGTTTTTTTTTGTAAATGGCTTATTTATAGTTGACTATATTTTCAAAATATAATATAATTACTGAGTAAATTAGCAAGTGAGGTGTGTTATGAAAGAAGCTATACATCCCGATTATCATGAAGTAACGGTTGTTTGTGCTTGTGGTGAATCTTTTAAAACCGGTTCTACCAAAAAGGGCGATGTAATCAAAGTTGATATTTGTAGCAAGTGTCATCCTTTCTTTACGGGCAAACAGAAGTTGGTTGATACCGGTGGCCGTGTTGATAAATTCAACAAGAGATATGGCAAAGCAGCAAAATAATATGTTATGTTGCGCGGCTTTAAGAGTATCTTTGTATTCTTAAAGCCGTTTTTTTATAATTTTATGTCGCATAATAAGCTTAAAAACAAACAAAAAAACGTTTCAATCGGCGGTCAAGCCGTTATTGAAGGCGTAATGATGCGTGGTAGTTCGTCTATGGCAACTGCCGTACGCGATGCCGATGGGGTAATTAGGTTAGAAACAAAAAGGTTGACTCCTCAAAAAGAGCGCAACCGTTTTTTGCGGTTGCCGTTAATTCGTGGTGTCGTGTCTTTTTTTAGTTCACTTGTCGGTGGTTCAAAAACGCTTATGCGTTCAGCGGAAGTTTTTGGCGAAGGCGAGCCGTCTAAGTTTGAAAAATGGGTGGCAACTAAACTTAAAATAAACGTAATGAGTGTAGTTACTACTTTTTCGCTTATTTTAGGTCTTGCCCTCGCAATCTTTTTGTTTATGTGGTTGCCACAATTTATTCGTACAACCATTGAGGGTTGGTGTGGGGCAGATTTCAAGTTTGACATTTGGGCTAAAAACTTTATTGAAGGTGGCTTAAAATTATTAATATTTATATTGTATATTTTTTTAGCGTCGCTGCTCAAAGATATTCGCCGTACGTTTATGTATCACGGTGCGGAGCATAAAACGATTTCTTGTTTTGAAAGTGGAAAAGAATTGACCGTTGAAAATACAAGAAAGTGCACGAGAGTGCACGACCGTTGCGGTACTACTTTTATGGTATTTGTAATGGTTATAAGTATTTTGCTTTTTGCTTTGGTTGAGACGCTGATAGGTAACGTTGATAGGACGTATAGAGTATTACTTAAAATTGCATTACTTCCGATTGTTGCAGGATTGTCTTATGAGTTATTAAAACTTTTAGCTAAAACTAAATCGGTTTTTGTGCTTCCATTAAAAGTTCCAGGACTTTTGTTGCAAAAAATTACTACAAGAGAACCCGACGACCAAATGCTTGAAGTAGCAATTACTGCGTTTAACAAGGTTAGGGAAATGGACGCAGACATAACCATTGAAGAGCAACAATTTGTTTTGCCTAAAAAACTGACGGAAGTTTTACAAGAAACCAAAGAAAGACTTGCAAAATACGGCATAATAGAGCAAAGCGAAGCCGAGTGGATAGTTTCAATTTCGTTAAACATTGAAAGAAGTGCACTAAGCAGTGATAAAATTGTAAGTCCAAAAGACCAAGATAAAATTAACAAGATAGTTGACGAACGTATAAGTGGAAGACCGCTTTGGTACTGCATTGGTGATACTGATTTTTACGGCTACACGATAAAAGTTGACGAAAGAGTGCTTATCCCAAGACCAGAGACTGAATTGTTAGTTGAAAACGCACTTAAACACGTTAATAGCGATACTACCGTGCTTGATTTGTGTACAGGCAGTGGCGCTATTGCAATCGCTGTGCAAAAGGAAAGGGGCGCAACAGTTACGGCTGTGGACGTTAGTAGCGATGCACTTTATGTTGCAAAGACCAATGCTGAGCTTAATGGTGCAAACATAGAGTTTATTGAAAGCGATATGTTTAAGAATCTTTTGGATAGAAAATTTGACGTGATTATATCTAATCCGCCGTATATTAAAACCCAAGATATTTTGTCTCTTCAATCAGAAGTTAAAGATTTTGAACCGACCATTGCACTTGATGGTGGAGTGGATGGCTATAAGTTTTATAAAGAAATTGCTGAAAATGCTATTATGCACTTGAACGACCACGGAGTGCTAATATTAGAGTGTGGGATAGGTCAAGCAGAATGTATTAAGTCAATGTTAAACGGATTTAGTAGTGTTGAAGTAATTAAAGATTATGAAAATATAGATAGGATTGTTAAGGCGGTACGTTAATGTTTAAAAAACTAGATAAATTACTAGAAAGGTTTAATAAACTGAATGAGTTGGTAAGCGATAGTGAAGTTATTTCTAGAATTGATGAATGGAAAGCGTATACAAAAGAACTTGCCGATATTACTGAAACGGTAGAAAAGTACAGTGAATATAAAAAAGTTTTAAAAGAGCAAAGTGACGTTAAGGAAATGCTTCCGCTTGAAACTGATGCGGAAATGAAAGCCTTGATGCAAGAAGAACTTGAAACTTGCAAAGATAAACTTGTTAAAATTTCCGAAGAACTTCGCATTTTATTACTACCCAAAGACCCAAATGACGATAAAAACGTCATTATGGAAATTCGTGGTGGCGCAGGTGGGGACGAAGCTAACCTTTTTGCTTATGAACTTTATAAACTTTATATTAAATTCGCAGAAAAAAATCGTTGGAAAACCGAAGATATTGAAATAAGCACAACTGAACTTGGTGGTCTTAAAGAAGCGATATTTTCAATTTCGGGTAAAGGCGTTTACAGTAAACTAAAATTTGAAAGTGGTGTTCATAGAGTTCAACGTGTGCCTGAAACGGAATCGCAAGGTAGGGTTCACACGTCTACGGCAACAGTAGCCGTTCTTCCAGAAGTAGAAGACGTTGAAGTCAATATTGACGAAAAAGATTTAAGAATAGATACGTTGCGTTCGTCTGGTGCGGGTGGACAGCACGTTAATAAAACCGAATCTTGTATAAGGCTTACTCACATACCTACGGGTATCGTTGTTTTGTGTCAGGACGAAAGGTCGCAGACAAAAAACCGTGAAAAAGCTATGCGTGTATTAAAGAGTAGATTATACGATTTTTATCAATCGCAATATGATAAAGAATATTCGGAAAATAGAAGAAGTCAAGTTGGGACGGGTGACCGTTCGGAAAGAATTAGAACGTATAACTTTCCACAAGGTCGTGTAACTGACCATAGAATAGGGCTTACGCTTCACTCAATAGATAATTTTATGTTAGGTGATATTGATGAAATGGTCGAAGCGCTAGCTATCCACGATAGAGAATTGAAGTTAAGTGCGGGAATGGATGAAGAATAATAAGGAGTACGAAAAATGTGTGTTTCAAAAAAAGTAAGTGAAATTGCTCCGTCTTTGACGTTGGAAATTACGGCAAAGGCAAAAAAGATGAAAGCGGAAGGCGTTTCGATTATTGGTTTCGGTGCAGGAGAGCCTGATTTTAATACACCTGACTATATAATTGATTCGGCAAAGAAGGCGCTTGACATCGGCTTTACTAAATATACCCCAGCAGCAGGTATGGTTGAACTTAAAAATGCGATTTGTGAAAAGTTCAAAAAAGACAACGGCTTAATTTATGAACCTTCACAGATAGTAGTATCGTCTGGTGCAAAGAGTTCGCTTTACCACGCAATAAGTGCTATCGTTGATGATGGTGATGAAGTTATATTGCCAAGTCCATATTGGCTTACATACCCCGAACTTGTTAAGCTTGCAGGCGGTAAATGTGTTCTTGTTGACACAAAAAAAGAAAACGGTTATAAAATTACTGCACAACAGTTCGAAAAAGAAATTACAGAAAAGACTAAATGTCTTATCTTAAATACACCGAATAACCCGACCGGTGCCGTTTATACTGAAAGCGAAATTAGGGAAATAGCAAAGGTTTGTGAAGCACACAATATTTACGTTATTTCTGACGAAATTTATGAAAAACTTGTTTATGGCGGTGAAACTCATTTTTCTATTGCTAAGTGCAGTGAAAAGATGAAAGATTTAACCGTTATAATAAACGGTATGAGTAAAACTTACTCTATGACGGGCTGGCGTATAGG
>JAZNFN010000114.1:0-3509 GCA_045576035.1 Christensenellaceae bacterium | reverse complement strand
TAAACAGTCATATTTGGGATAGTTGGGCAGATGAATCGGGCTCAATCGGCAAAGCTTACGGCTATCAACTTGGTGTAAAGCATAAATATAAAGAAGGTATGTTCGACCAAGTGGATAGGGTGCTTTACGACTTAAAGCATAATCCGTCTTCAAGAAGAATAATGACCAACATTTATACTTTCCAAGACCTTAATGAAATGAACCTTTATCCGTGTGCATATTCAATGACTTTTAACGTAAGTGGCAACACGCTTAACGGAATACTTAATCAGCGCAGTAACGACGTGTTGACAGCAAATAACTGGAACGTAGTGCAATATTCAATACTTTTGATGATGCTTGCGCAAGTTTCGGGGCTTAAAGCAGGGGAATTAGTCCACGTTATTGCAGATGCACACATATATGATAGACACGTTCCGATTGTGCAAAAAATTATAGAAAATCCGCAATTTGAAGCGCCTAAGGTATGGATAAACCCCGAAGTTAAAAATTTCTACGATTTTACAGTAGACGACTTTAAACTAGAAGGTTACGAATTTACTAAGTTAGAAGAAAAGATAGAGGTAGCAATTTAATGAAAGCAATCGTTGCCGTGGATAGCAAATGGGGCATAGGCAAAAATAACGGCTTATTATTTTCTATTCCCGCTGATATGGCGTTTTTTAGAGCGACAACCTTAAATAAGACGGTCGTTATGGGCAGTAACACGCTTAAATCGTTTCCAAACGGAAAACCGCTTAAAAACCGTGTAAATTTAGTCTTTTCAAAAAGTTTAGGAAAAAGGGAAGACTGTATTGTTGTAGACAGTTTTGAAAAACTTGTTGAAGAGTTGAAAAAGTATCCAACTGACGACGTTTTTATAATAGGTGGAGCAATGTTTTATAAATTAATGCTTCCATATTGTGAAAGCGTGTTTGTAACCAAAGTTGACGCTGACGGGAATGCCGACGTTTTTTTTGAAAACTTAGATAAACTTGACAACTGGTCGTGTGTAAGTGAAAGCGATACGGTTGAAACCAACGGGTACAACGTAAAGTTTACCGTTTATAAAAATTTTGACGTAAAGCAATTATAATTAACGTTTAAGACGCTATTAATTTAACGTAGCGTCTTTTTTGCAGGATTTAAGGAGATTGTTATGCAAAAAGCAATACGGCGTGAAATAGATTTAACGAGTGGCTCTTTACTTAAAAAGCTACTTGTTGTTGCATTGCCGTTAATTCTAACTAATATATTACAAGTTTTGTTTAACGTCGCCGACGTTGCTGTTATAGGTATTTTTAAGGGTGACGACGCCGTTGCGGGCGTTGGGGCAAATACTTCTTTAATTCATTTAATAACAAACGTATTTATAGGTTTAGCAACGGGTGCAAGCGTGGTGCTTGCTAAATATATAGGGCAAAAAGACTTAGAGCGTGCAAGAAAGTTGGTTGGCACGGCTATTTTAATAAGTGTAATAATAGGCGTGGCTCTAATTTTCGTAGGGTTATTTTTTGCGGAAACGTTTTTAACGTGGATGAACTGCGACCCTGAAATTCTTAATCTAGCGGCACTTTACTTGCGTGTTTACTTTATAGGTATGCCTATAATAATGCTCTATAACTTTTCGGCAGGCATTTTGCGTGCGGTTGGCGATACTCTCCGCCCTATGCTTTACTTGGTGCTTGGCGGAGTAATAAACGTCGGACTTAACGTGTTTTTTGTTACCGTATGCGATATGTCGGTTGACGGCGTTGCCATTGCAACCGTTGTTTCGCAAGCAATTTCAGCTATCCTTGCAACTGTTGCAATGATTAGAAGCGACGGATACAGTAAGTTACAATTTAAGCACTTAAAAATTTATAAAGCAGAACTTAAAGAGATTATTAAAGTAGGGCTTCCGTCCGGACTTCAAGCAAGTATGTTTTCCATATCGAACGTAATTATTCAGTCTACTATAAATACTTTCTTAAAAGTTGGAACGACGGCAAACGCAATAGCGTCTCAGTTTGACAGTTTCGTTGCTCAGGCAGGCAGTGGTGTTGCTATGGCAAATATGTCTATCGTTAGCCAAAACTACGGCGCACAAAAGATAAATCGAATAAAAAAGGCTATTTTGTACGCAGTTGGTACTGTTATGTGTATCAACGTTTGTATGGGGCTTTTTATGGTTTTATTTGCAGACCCGTTATGCAGGACTATGACACAAGACCCAATCGTTATAGAATTAGCAAAAGTTCGTCTTAATATTTTGTGTTCAACGTTCGTTATAGGTGGCGTGATGGACGTTTTAACCTTTTCATTGCGTTCGCTTGGTAAATCTACTACGGCAATGGTAATTAGCATATTGTTTATTTGTGTGTTTAGAATAATATGGATAAACACGTTCTACCTACTAAACCCAACTTTTGCTATGATATATTATTCTTATCCGATAAGTTGGCTATTAAGCGTAATAGTTGATATAATCTTTTTAACCATAACTATAAAACATTTGACTAAAAAGTTTGCAGATAATTCAAATGGAGAATTGCTATGACCAAGACTGCAAAGCACGAAATAGACTTAACTAACGGACCTATATTTAAAAAATTATTAGTTTTTGCATTACCGTTAATCTTTACCAACCTTCTACACCTAATTTTTAACGCTACTGACATAATCGTTTTAGGAATTTTGGTCGATGAATTTGCTGTGGGTGCGGTTAGCGCAACTACTTCGCTCGTGTCGCTCATAATTAATCTTTTTATTGGTTTATCGGTCGGTGCAAGTGTAGTTTTATCAAAGTGTGTTGGCAGTGGTGATAAAGAAAAAGCAAGCAGGGTTGTAGGTACTGCAACTGTTTTAAGCATTATAATCGGCGTATTCTTGTTGTTCGTAGGTTACTTTGGGTCGTACACGTTCTTATCAATGATGGGTTGTGCTAAAAGTTTAATTGACGATGCTACTAAATATTTACAAATATATTTTTTAGGCGTACCTGTCATAATATTTTATAATTTTGCAGCAGGTCTATTAAGAGCGGTAGGCGATACTTTCCGTCCTATGTTATTCTTGCTTATAGCGGGAATTGCAAACGTTGCACTCAACGTGTTCTTTATAAAAGTATTCAATCTTACCGTTGAAGGCGTGGCTATCGGCACGATTGCATCGCAAGGCATATCGGCAGTACTTGCCCTTATCGTATTGATAAAAAACGACGGGTTTTGTAAACTTAGAATTAAACGACTTAAAATTTACAAGGCAGAACTACTTGACGTATTAAAGGTAGGTTTACCGTCAGGGCTTCAAAGCACGATGTTTTCAATATCTAACGTGCTTATCCAAACGACGATAAACGGCTATGGTGAACTGGCGATTACAGCCAACGGAATTGCTCAACAGTTTGATGCTTTCGTTTATACCGTCGGTCAAGCGACTTCGCTTGCGTGTATGTCGTTCGTGGCACAAAACTACGGTGCAATTAAGCCTAATAGAATTAAAAACGGTATAGTAAAATCGTGCATATTAAGTTTTATTTTTCAGTTATC
>JAZNFN010000113.1:0-5410 GCA_045576035.1 Christensenellaceae bacterium | reverse complement strand
AACAAAGAATTAATTTTGAGTCTTTATTTAAACATAACGAGGAGAAATAAAAATGAAAGCGGTTATATATGCAAGGTATTCGTCGGATAACCAACGTGAAGAATCTATCGATGGTCAGCTCCGTGAATGCAAAAAATTCGCTGAATACAACGGAATAACGGTTATCGGCGAGTATATTGACCGTGCTTTCTCTGCTAAAACCGACCACCGACCCGAATTTCAACGTATGATTAAAGACAGTTATAAAACTGTTTTTGATACGGTTATCGTGTGGAAGTTAGACCGTTTCTCTCGTAATCGTTACGACTCGGCAAGATACAAATCAGTTCTTAAGAAAAACGGCGTAAGAGTTATATCGGCAACCGAAAAAATTTCGGAAGATGCAAGTGGTATTTTGTTTGAGTCAATTCTTGAAGGCTATGCCGAATACTACTCTGCGGAACTTGCCGAAAAAGTTAAACGTGGTATGACGGACAACGCCTTAAAAGCAAAGTCTAACGGTGTGCGTGCTCCTTTCGGTTATTACGTTGACGATACCGACCACTATCAAATAGACGAAACGCTTGCTCCTATCGTTAAAGAGATATTTGCTCTTTACGTGGACGGCAAAAAGGTAACGGATATTGTAAAGATTATGGCGGAGCGTGGTATTAAAAACCGAAATTACCCACTCAACTATAACTCGATTTATCGTATACTAACCAACCGTAAATACATAGGCGAATACAAGTTTGGCGACGTGCTTTTAGAAAACGGTATTCCTGCACTTATCGATAAAGAAACTTTTGAAATGGCGCAAAGCCGTATGGCAAGAAATAAAAAAGCGCCGGCAATGCACCGCACCGAAGATGATTATCTTTTAACCACTAAACTTTTCTGCGGACATTGTGGAGCGTTTATGGTTGGAGAAATCGGCACGAGCCATACTTCAAAGCAATACCGCTACTACAAATGCACCCGTGCTAAAAAAGGAAAATGCAAAAAGAAAGCAGTTGGCAAAGATTATATCGAAAACTTAGTAATTGACGATATAATGGAACTACTTTCGGACGGCAACGTTTTAGAAGAACTTGCTAAAAGAATTTACGAAATGCAGTCTGAACAATCTTTTGCGGTAGCAACGCTTAAAAGTCAACTTGAAGAAGTAGAAAAGAAACTTGATAATCTTGTAGAAGCGATAACAAACGGTATTTATTCAAGCAAGACTAAACAAGTTTTGGACGAGCTTGAAGATAAAAAGAAAAATCTTGAAGAAGAACTTTATCAAGAAGAATTAGACCATCCGATTGTTTCCGAAGAGCAAATACTTCACGCTTTATATCACTATAAAAACTTAGATATAAGCACCAAAGAAGGCAAACAACGTTTAATCGACGGCTTCGTAAATTCAATTTACCTTTTCGACGATAGATACGTTATAACGTTTAACTACAAAAATAAATCAAAAACCGTAACTTTTGAGGAAATCGAAAGTTCGTCTTTAACATCAAAGGCTTCACCAAAAAAGAGAAACACACTCAAAGGAGTGTGTTTTCTTTTTGCAATCCAAGGGATTGCCGAACCCAAATGGGTTCGCTCGACTAGCGTCGGACAGCAAACCCCTCGCAAACCAACGTTTGCCTTCCCCTTATTAAGGGGCAGAAACCCGTAGGGGTGACCAAAGAAAACCTAAATCGAAATAAATTCGGTTTGGGTTTTTGTTTTGTGTTTTTTAATAAAAGTGATATAATAAAAATATGAAAGAATACGTTTTGAATTATTATCCTAAGTTTAAGTGCATTGCGGATAAATGTCAGCATACTTGTTGTGCTGGTTGGGAAATGTGTATTGATAGCGAAAGTTTGGAAAAGTATCAAACAGAAAAGTCGGATTTTTCACAAGCGTTAAATAAGGGGATAAATTATAAAAAATCAAGGTTTAAGACGGATAAGATAAAAAGGTGTGCGTTTCTTAACGATAAGGGGCTGTGCGATATAATAATAAACCTTGGCGAACAAAGTTTGTGCCAAGTTTGTAGAGACCACCCAAGGTTTAGAAGTTATTTTGACGACCGAACGGAAACGGGGTTAGGTTTTTGCTGTGAAGAAGTGGCACGAATAATATTATCGTTTAACGGCAAGATTGAACCCGTGTTAGCTAGCGATGACGGTGAACAAGTTGAACTTGACTTTAATCAAATGAACGTTTTAAATTTTAGAGATAAAGTGCTTAAAATTCTACAAGACCGTTCGCTTTCTGTAAACGATAGAATTGATAATATCTTAAAAGAGTGCAATGCAAATTTCTCTCAACAAGATTTTAAGAAAATAATAAAGACTTTTATATCTTTTGAAAGGGTTGATAAAAGTTGGACAAAAAGAATAAAAGCGATTGATAAAGAATTTACTAAAACGACCGCAGAAAATCTATCGCATTATTGCGAACAGTTCTTGGTAAATAGCGTTTATCGCCACTTATCCGATGCGGAAGACACAATGTGGGTTAGGGCAAGGACAATTTCTACTATATTGTCTTGGTGGATAATAAAAAGCATAATTGAAAAGGAACAAGAACGAAATAAAGATAATTTTGATTTAATCGTGGATATTATTAGGGCATATTCAACCGAAGTAGAGTATTCACAAAAAAACCTTGATAAACTTTACTCTTTTGCATATAAGTTTATAAAAATATAAATGCGATAAATATTCTATACAACGTAAAACAAAAAGAACAGTTTGCCGTTCTTTTCATAGGGATTTTTTAGGAACTATAAAAGGATAGCAAAAATTTTTTGCTATCCTTTTCTTTTTGCTTTGCAAACACACGACTTTCATTTGAAAGTATAGTGTGCTAGACTTTGTTTGTTAATCGTGGACGTACTCTACATTTTTTATCTTTTCTATAAACAACTCGACGGCTATGTTGAGAGAATTAGAATAGAGTTGTATCATTTTCCTATTGGCAAAAGAACAATCATATTCCATATCCACGTCAAAGGCAGACTTTTTTAATAAATCAATAAATTTGGGCAAACTAATCGGCTTAAATATACTTTTTCTTTTACAAATCCGTATAGTAAGAAATTCTTCAAGTGGCAGATTAAATTCGTTATCAATACTAAAAATAAGTTTGCAATTTTGCTTTTGAGATACTTCCTTCCCTGTTGCGTCCGTTTCCCAAAACCCTCGTGAAAAATATAAAACTATATTTTTGGAAACTGATAAATTATTTATTTGACTATCGTGAAGTTGATAATTCATAAAAACTCCTTAATTTCCCCATAAAAAGAGCAGTTAAAAACTGCTCTTTTTATGTTGGTTTAATTTTAAGTTATTTTGTGCCGAAAATTCTGTCGCCTGCGTCGCCAAGCCCTGGTAAGATGTAGGCGTGTTCGTTTAAGCCACGGTCAAGTGTTGAAACGAAAATTTCTACGTCAGGGTGAGCTTCCGAAAGTTTTTTAACGCCTTCGGGTGCAGCGATAATACACATAAACTTAATTCTTTTACAGCCACGCTTTTTAAGAAGCTTTATAGCATCACAAGCGCTTCCGCCCGTTGCAAGCATAGGGTCAACAACCATAACGACCTTTTCTTCAATGTTAGAAGGAAGTTTGCAATAGTATTCGTGAGGTTCAAACGTTTCTTCGTCACGATAAAGTCCTATATGACCGATTTTTGCTGCGGGAAAGAGTGAAATTATTCCGTCAACCATTCCAAGTCCTGCACGGAGAATAGGAACGATTGCAATAGAATTTTCTTTTACAACAGTTTGAGTAGTAGTTTCAAGTGGGGTTTCCACCGTTATTTCTTGGGTGGGAACGTCCTTAAAACTTTCATACGCCATAAGCATAGCAAGTTCTTTTACTATTTCTCTAAACTGCTTTGTGTCTGTTTCCTTATTCCTTAAAATAGCAAGTTTATGTCTAATTAACGGGTGGTCTAAAATATGAACGTTTTTATAGTTTTCCATAATACTGTCCTTAAAGTAAATTATTCTGCTTTATCTTCATCTTTTTTTGCTGCTTTTGATGATAAAAGGTTTGCTAAAATACCAAGGATAAGAGCACAAGCAACTGATGTAATGGTGATTTCACCGATATTAAGAACCATACCACCAACACCTGCGATTAAAATAACTGATACGGTGAAGAGATTGTGGTTTTTACTTAAATCAACTTTTTGAATCATCTTTAAGCCTGATACTGCAATGAAACCATATAAAGTTACGCAAACGCCACCCATTACGCAAGATGGAATAGTTGCAAGCAATGTCATTAACGGTGCAAAGAATGCTGAAACAATGCAAATGATTGCAGCGGTTAAAATTGTAACTACTGATGCGTTACCAGAGATTGCAACACAGCCAACTGATTCACCGTAAGTAGTGTTGGGGCAACCACCGAAGAATGCGCCTGCCATAGAGCCGATACCATCGCCAAGAAGCGTTCTATGAAGACCTGGGTCTTTTGTTAAATCAGTACCGATAATTGAAGAAATATTTTTGTGGTCTGCTAAGTGTTCAGCAAATACAACGAAAGCAACGGGAACGTATGCAACTGCTATCGTGCCGATGTATCCTGCGCTAAGTCCTGCAAATCCTTCGGTTGCGCTAAGGAAAGTAAAGTCGGGAAGCCAAGCCATATTATTGAAGAGTGCAAAATTTATGATTTGCAATGATGGATTGTTTGTTGCGATACCGATAACGGTGAAAATAGCTGCAACTGCGTAGCCTGCGCCAATACCAATAATGAACGGAATAATTTTAACCATTTTTTTGCCATATACTGAGCAAATAATTACGGTTGCTAACGTTACTAAACCACAGAGCAAACATATCCAAGTGTTAGCAGTGGGAACATAGCTTGTTACCGAGCCAAGAACTGCTTCACCAGCTGCGTTAAAGTCAACAACGTAGTCGGTTACAGGAACGGTTACACTGCCCTTAAACAAGTCGCCGATTGCGTTGCCTGAAAGTGATAAACCGATGATAGCAACGGTTGGTCCAATTACTGCTGCGGGCATAATTTTGTCAATCCAATTAACGCCTGCAAATTTAACTATAAGTGAAATAATCACATATACTAAACCAGCCATAACTGCACCGATAATGAAACCAAGGTAGCCTGCCGCTGCGCTTGCTGCACCTGCGAAAGCCGCTGTCATTGAGCCAAGGAAGGCAAATGACGAACCAAGGAAAACGGGGCTCTTAAATTTAGTAAACAATAAATATACTATTGTTCCTATGCCTGCACCAAAAAGTGCTGCCGATTGAGACATTTGTGAAAATATCTCAATTTCGCCCTTTGCATAAAGTGCCGCCGTGTTGCCGTTAATGATTACCGGAACAACGATGGTTGCGGCTAAAATCGCAAGGACTTGTTGCAGTGCAAACAATATGGTTTTAAGTAAGCCTGGTTTGTCGTTTACAC
>JAZNFN010000112.1:0-12351 GCA_045576035.1 Christensenellaceae bacterium | reverse complement strand
GTTCCGATATCACTAGCAGAAACGGCAAGATTGTAACTTTCGTTAGAAGTCGATTCTTCAACGAAATCGCTTGCTCTACCAGCGTAAAGGGAAGTGCTTCCGTTTGCGGTAGAATTTAAGAACTGATAATATTTGTAGTTTGCAGTTTCTACGTCATTTTCTTTATCAGCATCGTTTTCGTATTGATAAGTTTTACCCGTTACTGAGATAGGGTTGGTTATATAAACTTCACCGTAAGCATAATCAGTTTTAACGGCTGATTTAACGTCGGTAGGACCAACAACTATCGAGACAAAGAAATCACGTTTATCAGTGTATTCATTACGGTCAAAGTTGTTTTTAACTTGAATACTACACTTTGTCCATTCATCGTTTACTTCGGTTATTGTAGTAACTGCCGGGCGTTTTTCAGTGATTGCGCCAGAAACATCATAAACGTCAAACGTAATCGTAGTTGCATAAAAATCACTTAAACAGTTTTTAACGAAGAAAGTGACAGTTGCGTAACTTTCAGAAGCAAGAGAAATTTTGTTTGATTTTACAGTGTAGCTAGCATTTTTAACTTCAATTTTTGCGCCTTTCGTTATACCATACGGAGCATCTGTTAAAGCGACGTTATACGTTGCATTGCCTTCGCTATCGCTAAAACGTTTACCGTTGACACCTTCGGTTGTTGACGTAGTGAAACCTTTTTCAGTAAAGTTTATGGTGTTTGCAGAATCTTCAATTGATTTTAAGTTAAATGACAAGTTGTAAAGAGGGAACTTGTCGGTAGCAAGATCCTTTGCTTCAATAGCGTAAGCATCAACGTCTGAGTTATAATTAAACGTCGTAGTTGTGTTAATTAAAGCAGAATCAACGGTTTCTAACTTTTCAACCGTTATATCGTCAAAATAAACGGTACCTTCAACGTAGTCTTCTTCAAATCCTAAACCAAGAACAAGGGTAAAGGTTGTATCATAAACTTCATCGGCTTGGATATAGAAAGTGTAGTTTTTCCATTCGCCCTTAGTGTCTATGCTAAAAATTCCAAAAGGTGCTTGACTTGTGCCGTTAAAGGTGTTGGTGATTCTAATATTTGCACCTAAACCTTTGCCAGAAATGTTATCAAGGTTAATTGTTTTTGCCCAAACTGAAACTTTTGCAAATTCGCCTTTGTCAAGCGTAATAGTGGTTGCAGAAGTTAATTTTTGAACTGACCCTGCGCCAAGTTTATCGTTTTTGTAGTTGTTTAACATATAAACGTTACTATCAAGGTCGGAAGCATGCGCTTTGGGGTTAGCAAAGTAATTGGGTATGATTTCTTCGGTGAAATATTTTTTAGTTTGTTCGCTAGTGGGGGAACTAGTCAGTTCGTATTTGGCTTTAACTGCTTCATTTACGGCAGAAGTAGTGTATAGGCCTTCTTTTTCTTTAACGTAGTTAAGAATACCACTATCATTATACAAGGCGTTGATAAGCTCTTTCCAAGCATCATCCGTGGTGCTTATAACACCAGATTTAGCAGAAGAATCTTTGCTTAAAGTCCAACCCGATATTGACGTTTTTGGAAAGCTTTCGTACTTTGAACCGACTGTTCCGTAAGCAAAAGAAGTGTTTTTAATAACACCGTCGTCCGTTTCCGTATAAGAATACGTTGGTTCTTTGCTTACAGGTTCTTCTTTTGCGCAAGCAGTAAAGAAAAGTGAAAAGCACATTAATCCAATTAGGGTTAATATTAATATCAATTTTGCTTTGGTTGTTTTAAGATAGTTGTTTCTCGTCATAGTTCACCTTTAATTTTGTTTTTTGAAACCGCCAAACCTTGGCGTAAATTTACACATTGAAAACATTATATATTATTTTAATAAAAAAATCAACCGTAAACAAGCTAAATCTTTTCTTTTTTATAAAAAATATATTTAAAAATTAAAAAAACACACAAAATATTTTTATGCAAAACTCAAAATCTATAAAAAGTAAGCAAACTAATGATAAAAAATTGAATTTTTATGCGGTATTAACAGGCTCTATTGCTGGTATTATAAACGGGCTTTTCGGTGGTGGTGGCGGAATGATTGTTGTGCCGATGCTAGTAATGTTATTAAAATTTGTGCCTCAAAAGGCGCATGCAACCGCAATCCTTATAATTTTACCACTTTCAATAGTTAGTGGCTTATTTTATGCGGCATTTGGGAACTTTGACGTTGCGGTAGGCATACCTGTTGCAATAGGTGTTGTTTTAGGTGGTGTTTTAGGTGCGCTGTTGCTATCGAAATTATCTTCAAATTGGACTATTATAATATTTTCAATAGTTATGGCAGCCGCAGGCGTTAAAATGTTGTTATTTTAAGGAGTGGAAATGGAATTTATCTGGTATGTTTTTGCAGGATTGTTAGGTGGTGTTTTAGGCGGAATGGGTATGGGTGGCGGTACGGTTTTAATACCGTTATTAAGCATTTTTTATTGTGTAAGTCAGCATACGGCACAAGCGTCAAACTTAATAAGTTTTATTCCAATGGCAATAGTGGCTTTAATTATCCATTTAAGAAATGGTTTGGTTGAATTTAAGAAAATAATGTTTATTATACTGCCAGGAGTAATCACTTGCATTGTGGGGTGTTATTTGGCTCGTGCGATTAGTGGAGACTTGTTAAAGAGATTGTTCGGTGGTTTTTTGTTATTACTATCTATTTTTCAATTTGTTACCGAAATTAAGAAAGTAAAACGATAAGTTTTTGTGCAATTTGTACATTTATTTTTAAGTGCTTTTTTGTGATTTTTCATATTAATTTTTGGTAAAATTTTCAAAATTTGAGCAAAATAATTTTATTTTTTTGAAAAATCAACTTTATGAAAAAAAATGCAAAAAAAAGTGCACAAATTTTTTAAAAGGGACTGTACAAACACAATATCTTGTGTTATAATATTACAAAAATAACATTTGGTATGGTGACTTAAATTGGAAAGAATTGCAATCATTGACTTAGGCTCGAATACGGCAAGATTACTTTTAGTGGACGTTAAGGAGAACGGACACTTTCAAATAGTTGATCAGTTAAAAGAAGCCCCTAGAATTGGGGAAGGTATGGAACGTGATGGATTTTTAAAGCCAGCAAGAATACAAGAAACAATTAAAACGTTGAAAATGTTCCGTAAGCTATGTGACGTTAATGGAATTGAAAGAATTATCGCTGTTGCTACTGCTGCTGTTAGACGTGCTAAAAATCAGCGTAGTTTTCTTGATGAGGTTTCGGCAACTTGTGGAATAAAGCTTCGTGTATTAAGTGCAGAAGAAGAAGCAATTTACGTTTATCGTGGCGTTATAAATACAATGGATATTCCTAAGGGTCTTATCCTTGAAATCGGTGGTGGTAGTACCAAGATTGTTTATTACAATAGACGTAATTTGCTAAATTACGAAACTTTGCCGTTCGGTGCAATAACGCTTACCGAACTTTTCTCTGGTGACGGACTTTCGCCTAATGAACAAGCCGCTAAGATTGAAGAATTTTTCACTGAACAGTTAAAGCGTGTCGAATGGCTTAAAGACGTTGACCCAGAAGCACAAATGATAGGTGTTGGCGGTTCATTTAGAAATCTTTGCAGGATGACTAAAATTATGAAAAAATATCCGTTAAAGACTATTCATAATTACGTTGTCAACGATACTGATTTCAATCACGTTTACGACTTGCTTAAAGGACTTGATTTAGATAGAAAGAAAAAGATTAAAGGTTTATCAAGCGGTAGGGCGGATATATTGCCAAGTGCGCTTGCAGCTATTTCTGCATTTAAGAAGTATATGGGTGTTCAAAACCTTGTAGTTAGTGGTAGTGGTTTGCGTACAGGAATCATTTACAACTATGCTGTTCCAAGTACTTTGGACAAGCCTATTTCAGACGTACTTACTTACAGTTTAAATAATTTGGTTGACTTTTTTGGTTGCGACCAAAAGCATACCGAACAAGTTGTAAACCTTTCGATACAATTATTTAAGCAGCTTCGTGTTTTGCATAAGTTCCCAAGGCAATATTTGAAGATATTGAAAGTTGCTGCGTTTATGTACGGTGCGGGTAAAAGAGTAGGATTTTACAACTTTGAAAAACACAGTGGCTATATAATTCTCAATTCAAATATATACGGTATAACTCATAGGGACTTAGTTTTAGCGTCTTTTGTTGCTTCAAATACGGCAATAGAAGATATAAACCCGTTTGACTGGGCAAGATATCGTGACCTTGTATCTGATGACGATGTTGACGTTGTTAGAAAAATGGGTACAATTTTGAGAATTGCAGGTTGTCTTGATAGAAGTTTATCGTCGGTTGTCAAAGGAATTAATTGTGATATTTTAGGCGATTCAGTAATAATGAAGACCGAAGTTGATGGCGATGCAACTCTTGAAATCAATGCGGCTCTTGAAATAGGTGCTGATTTTAGAAAGATTTTCAAAAAGAACTTAGAAATTCTTTAACAATTAAACGAAACAAAGCTGTGTGCTACACGGCTTTTGTTTTTAGAAAATTTTAAACATAAAACAGGTGAAATATGGCTGTTGAAAGATTAGCTATTGACTTTGATAGTGTAAATACCAATATATATATGGTTGGTGGAGGTTTGGTTTTAAGTGAACCTACCGTTGCTGCCGTTAGTCTTGATTCAAAAAATGAGGTTAAGGCTACGGGTGACGACGCACGAAAACTTATAGGTAAGACTGCAAAAAACACTAAGATTGTATTTCCCGTGTTTGAAGGTGAAATTGTCAATGAAAAAGTTGCGGTTGGCTTGTTAAATTCTTATTTAGAAAAAATTGGTGTTAAAAACGGATTTGTTGGCAGTAAGGTTTTATTTTCAGTTCCGTGTGGAGTGACTAACGATATTATCGAAAAATATAAAAAAGTTGCTAAAAACTGCGGTATGAGTAAGGTGTTTTTTGCCGAAGCACCTATTCTTTCTGCTTTGGGTCAACGAATTCCATTGAATGACTCATCGCCTTGTTTTGTTATTGATATGGCTGGTGGGACTACTAATATTGCTGCGGTTTCGCTTGATGGAATTATTGCTGGTATTTCGGTTAATTTTGGTGCAAATAAAATTAATACTGATATTATGGATTATGTTGCAGATAAGTTTGGATTGCAAATCGGACTGCTTTCTGCTGAAAAACTCAAAAAAGAAATAGGAAGCCTTGATTCTAACGATGCACTTGCTACGGTTGTAAACGGTAGAGATTTAAAAACAGGTGCGCCTAGGTCTGTTTCTATAAAGGCTATGGATATTATAGAACCTGTTAGCAAGTATTACGATAAAATTGCAGAACTTGCAATAACCGTGCTTAAAAAGTTACCGCCCGAAGTTTGCGCAGAAATTAGGCATGCAGGTGTGTATGTTTCTGGTGTAGCGTCATCGGTTTATGCTCTTGAAAAATATTATAGCGGAAAATTTGGCATAAAAATAAACGTTGCTGAAAACGGTGCTATGGCTGTTGCGCTTGGTGGTGGAATTGCTATGGGTGATGCACGATTGCTCAAAAAAGTTGCACTAACCTTAAAGTAAATAGTTTATGACATTAAACCACGCTTTTTGACTTAAAAATTCAAAAAGCGTGGTGTTTTTTTATTTAAAATACAATACAGGAGGTTTCCTGTGGCGAAAAAAATTGTAATAACGTCAGGCAAAGGTGGCGTTGGAAAAACAACGGTAACTGCAAATTTAGGCGTTGCGCTTTCTGCACTTGGATTGAGAGTTTTGCTGATTGACTTAGATTTTGGCTTGAATAACCTTGACGTGATAATGGGTGTTGAAAATAAAATTATTTATGATATTGAAGACGTGATTGGTGGCAGATGTCGCATTAAGCAAGCGCTTGTGCAATATCAAAACAAAAAGAACTTGTTTGTGTTGCCTTCTTCAAAAACAAACTGTAACTCAATGATAACTGGGCAGAACGTTAAACTTATGATTGAAAGCGTTTCTAATATATTTGATTACGTATTGATTGATTGCCCGGCAGGAATGGATATAGGGTTTCACCGTGCAGTTTCGTGTGCGGACATGGCATTAATCATTACGAATCCTAACGTCCCAAGTTTAAGGGATGCTGATAAAGTTGTTACTGTGTTGTCAGGATACAAGTTGGATAAAGTAGGATTAGTTGTAAATAGGGCTCGTGGAGACTTAATTATGAACGATAAGATGATGACACCATTCGATATTCAGTCCTTGTTAAAAATTGACCTAATGGGGGTGCTGCCAGAAGAAGATACTGTGTTTTTATCTAGTGGTTATTCTTTGCCAACGCACTCAGATTCTGCTAAGGCATATAAAATGCTTGCGCAAAACGTTCATAAAGGTACAAAAAAGTTGTTTGACGTAACGGGTAAGTATAGTGGATTTTTCGGTAGTATTAGGAGGTCATTAAAGCGCAGTGTATGAAAAAAGATAAAAATGAATTGATGAGACTGCAAACACTTATTGAAAATGATAGGTTGAGTACGGGGGATAGTTTTGTTGAGCTAATTGTTAGCGATGTAGAAAAGTTGCTTAAAGATTATTTTGATTTTCGCTTAGCGCCGGAAATATCGCTTTCTAAGTCGGGAGATAAATATAAGATTAACATTTCAGTTCTTGCAACAAGAATAAAAAACTTCAATTCTGTTCCAAAGCAAGTTCTTTAATTCACTAACGATTTTGCTATTGATTATGTTACACATAATATAGGATATTTATTGATAAGGTGGCAATTTGCCATCTTTTTTGTTTTTTGTTAAAAAGTTTAAAAGATAAAATTTAATAAATTATTCGTTGACATATTTCTTAATTATTAGTATAATAATTATATTAAAAATATAGAGGTGTAATTGTGGTTAAACAGTATTATCTTGCTATTGATATCGGTGCTTCAAGCGGTAGACATATTATTGGTTACGTTGACAACGGTAAAATGATTCTTGAAGAAGTTTTTCGTTTCAAAAACGGTGCGGAGAAAAATGGGGACAAACTTGTTTGGAACATTGATTCGCTCTTTAAGAGTATTATAGACGGATTGAAAAAATGTAAAGAAATAGGCAAAATTCCCGTAAGTATCGGCATTGACACTTGGGGTGTTGATTATGCTTTGCTTGATGAAAATGATAAGTTAATAGGAGAAATATATTCATACCGTGACGAAAGAACGCTTTCGGTTATCGATGAAGTTCATTCGATAGTTTCCGAACGTGAAGCCTATGAAAGAACGGGTATTCAAAAACAAGTTTTTAACACAATTTACCAAATTTATTGTGACAAAAAATCGGGAAAACTTGAAAAGGCAAAGTCTTTCCTCATGACTCCTGATTATTTGCACTTCTTGCTTACAGGCGTTAAGAAGAACGAATACACTAACGCTTCAACAACTGGATTATTGAATGCTAAAACTCGTGATTGGGATTATGAAATCATTGAACGCTTAGGGTTAAAGAAAGAATTATTTAAATCTCTTTCACAACCTGGCACGTTAGTTGGTGGCTTAAAAGATGAAATAGTAAATGAAGTTGGCTTTAATGCTCACGTGTATTTACCTGCAACTCACGATACGGCTAGTGCTGTAATGGCTGTTCCCAACACTAAACTTCCACTTTATATTTCAAGTGGAACGTGGTCTCTTATCGGTATTGAATCTGCAAACGAAAATACTTCTGAGACTGCTTGTGCTTCTGGCTTTACGAACGAAGGGGGATATAATAAAACCATTCGTTTCTTAAAGAACATAATGGGTATGTGGATGATTCAGTGTGTTAAAAAGGAATTTAATGATAAATATAGTTTTGTTGACTTTGCGTCACTTGCAAAAGAAGCAATAGGTTTTAATAGTACTGTTGACGTAAACGATTTATCTTTCTTTGCACCTGATAGTATGATAGATGCAATAAAAAATTATTGCAAGAATACTAATCAGCAAGTGCCCGAAACCGTTGGCGAAATTGCGCTTTGTATCTATCAAAGTTTAGCAATAAGCTACAAAACGGCAGTTGAGCAAATAGAATTAATGACAGGAAATAAGGTTGATGAAATTAACATAGTAGGCGGTGGATGTCAAAATTCATTGCTTAACGAATTAACTGCTAAAATATCAGGTAGAACGGTTGTTGCGGGTCCTGTTGAAGCAACTGCTACGGGCAACCTGATTGCGCAAATGCTAGCGCTTAAAGAAATAAGTTCGCTTGAAGAAGGCAAAAACCTAATTAAAGAATCATTTGAAATCAAAGAAATAAAGGCTTAAAAGGTATAAGATATGAATGGTAACGTATTTGACGTATTAAAGGAAAGAGGATTTTTAAAACAAACAATTTACGAAGATGAACTTTATGAAAAATTAGGAAGTGAAAGCGTTCCGTTTTACATTGGTTTCGACCCAACGGCAGATAGTTTGCATATCGGACACTATATTCCTATTATGGCTATGTCTTGGATGCAAAAATTCGGACATAAGCCAATTGCGCTTTTTGGTGGCGGAACGGGTATGATTGGTGACCCGTCGGGAAGAAGTGATATGCGTCAAATGATGACCGTAGAAACCATAAACCACAATATTGAATGTTTCAAAAATCAAATGTCTAGATTTATTAAGTTTGATGGCGATAATGCGGCTGTAATTGCAAACAATGCAGATTGGTTATTAAATCTAAACTATGTAAACTTTTTGCGTGACATCGGGGCATACTTTTCTGTAAATAAAATGCTTACAGCAGAATGCTTTAAGCAAAGAATGGAAAAGGGGCTTACTTTCCTTGAATTTAATTATATGCTTATGCAAGGTTACGACTTTTTGCATTTGTTCAAAGAATACGGTTGTGTTCTTGAAGTGGGTGGGGACGACCAGTGGAGTAATATGCTTGCAGGTGTTGACCTTATTCGCAGAAAAGAAAAGAAGAGTGCTTTCTGTCTAACTTGTACTTTGCTATTAAATAGTGAAGGCAAAAAAATGGGCAAGACACAAAAAGGTGCGCTTTGGCTTGATGAAAATAAGTGTTCGGTCTATGATTTTTATCAATATTTCCGTAACGTTGAAGATGTTAAGGTTGAAGAATGTATGCGTCTTTTAACGTTTATGGATATGGATGAAATCAGAGAACTTACTAAATATAACGACGAGAGAATGAACGTTGCAAAAGAACGCCTTGCTTTTGAAGTTACTAAGCTTGTTCACGGTGAAGAAAAGGCGCTTTCGGCACAAAAGCAGGCACGGGCGGCATTTGGTGGTGGTAGCTTAGAAGATATGCCGACAGCAACGATTGATAGTTCAATCACTCTTGTTGCCGACGTGTTGGTTGCTGTTGGTCAAGCAAAATCAAAAGGCGAAGCAAAACGCTTAATTGAAGGTGGCGGTGTTTCTATTGAGGAGAAAAAGATTACCGACCCATTCGGTGCTATTCCGCAAGAATATATAGATAAAGGCGAATTTGTTCTGCATAAAGGCAAAAAAGTTCACATTAAAGTAATGATTAAATGAGTTTAGGGTATTTTACGGTTAATGGTGAGTTTGAAAATATTACCGTTATAGAACGTTCAAAATTTATATGCAATATAAAAGCTATTGAAGATGAAGCCGACGCTAAAAGTTATATAGAGCTTTTACGGAAACGCCATTCGCTTGCGAATCACAGTTGTTATGCGTATATTGCTGACGATAAAGGTTTAATTCAAAAATTTTCCGATGCAGGTGAGCCACAAGGTACGGCGGGGCTTCCTATGCTTGAAGTGCTTAAAAACAAAAAAATATATAAAGTTGTTGCAGTTGTGACAAGATATTTTGGGGGTATTAAGCTTGGCACGGGTGGTCTTACACGGGCTTATGGTGGGGCGGTATCAGAATGTTTAAATAAGTGTGATATTTTCGATATGCAACCTGCAACTGTTCTTAGGGTTTCGCCCGATTACGAAGGTTATTCAAGACTATTAAAATTTCTAGTCGACGACGCTGTTACAGTTATTAAAACGGAATTCGATAACCTTGTTACTGTTGAATTTGCCGTTAAAAACGATAACGTCGATGCTTTTATCGAAAAACTAACTGATGCTTTTAACGGAAAAATTTCCTTAAATAAAATCAGTTCTGGATTTTACAATTTTAAGGTGAAAAATGCCTAAGGTTACACAAATTAACGTTCAAACTTCTAATAAAAAGCGTTGTAACGTCTTTCTTGACGGAAATTTTTTTGCAGGAGTTTCACTTGAAACTATTGTTAAAAATCGAATTAAAGTTGGAACGGAAGTAAACGAGCAAGATTTGGCACGAATTATTTTTGAAAGCGACAAGGTTGAAGCGTTGTCAAAAGCTACCGATTATGTTTTGAAAGCATTAAAAACTAAAAAGCAAGTTAAAGATTATCTATTAAAAAAAGGATACTCAGAAGAGATTGCTTGGTATTGCGTCGATAAACTTAAAGAATACGATTATATAAACGACTGTGAGTATTCAAAACGCTATATTGAAAGTACTGCAAAAAATCAAGGGAAGCGTTTACTTGAATACAAATTGATGATGAAAGGCGTTAAAAAAGAAGATATAGAAATTGCTTACGCCGATAGTGAAGTTGATTCTAAAAATAACGCAAAGCTAGTCGCTGAAAAGTATTTGAAAAATAAAGATTTTACAAAAGAGAATATTGCAAAGGCGTATAGATATCTAATAGGAAAAGGGTTTTCGTACGAAGATGCAAGTTTTGCATTAAAAAGTTTTGATAAGGACGATTAATGGAACGTGTTTTAACAGTAGAACAAATGCGTGTAGCCGATTCATACACGATTAAAAAATTAGGCGTAATGCAAAGCGACTTAGTTGAACGTGCGGGTAGTGCGGTTGCTGATGAAATATTAAAAAGATTTTATGGCGGACGTGTACTCGTTTGTGTCGGCAAGGGTAATAACGGTGCGGATGGTAGAGTTGTTGCTAATATTTTATCGAAAAAACACGGATATTCTGTTGTCGTTTATAACGTTGCAACAGGTATGCTCAAAATCTTTGATAAGAAATTTGATATTATAGTTGATTGCATTTTTGGTACGGGCTTAAATAAGAACGTTGATGGAAAATATAAAAATACAATAGAAAAAATAAACGCATCGGGAGCATACGTTGTTTCTTGCGATATTGCAAGTGGCATTAATGGTGATAACGGTTGGGTGATGGGTGAAGCTGTAAGGGCAAATCTTACAGTTGCTATACAAGAATATAAATTAGGTCATTTTTTAAATGATGGCATTGATTATTCGGGTCAAGTTGTTTGTAAGGATATTGGCATTAGTGTTTGGGATGAAGATTGTGTTAAAAGATTAAACGACGATGACGTTAAACGCTATTTCCCATTAAAACCAAGGAACTCTCACAAGGGCACGTTTGGAAGTGCTTGTGTTATGGGTGGTAGTAAGCAGTATACGGGAAGCATTTTGCTTTCGGCAAATGCTTTATGTGCAATGAAAATGGGTGCAGGGTATTCATACTTGATTGTGCCTAAAAGTCTTTTTAATAGTTACGTTGGGCTTGTTCCTGAATGTACACTTTCTTGTTTTGAGGACGATGGGGAAGGTTACGTTCTTGACATAAAAAACATTGAACGTATACTAAAATGCGATGCAATTTCGTTTGGTATGGGCGTAGGTGTTAGTCGCTCGGTGTACGATATTATAGTTTTTTTACTTGATAATTATAACGGAACTCTCGTACTTGACGCAGATGCTCTTAATTGTTTAAGCAAGTACGGCGTTTCAGTATTAAAAAACAAAAAGTGCAAAGTAATTGTAACTCCACACGTTGGGGAATTTTCACGACTAACGGGCGTTGAAAAAGGTGAAATTTTATATTCGCCGATAGACTATGCGAAAGATTTTGCAAAAAAGTTTGGTATTGTTGTATTATTAAAAAATGCCGTTAGTATTATTACTGATGGCAAAGAAGTTTATCTAAATACAACGGGGTGTTCTGGAATGGCAAAAGCGGGTAGTGGTGACGTTTTGAGTGGAATACTTGCTGGCATTCTTGCGAGAGAAGAAAGCGTTTTAGAAGCGACCGCTGTTGCGTCGTACGTTTTTGGTAAGGCGGGTGAACGTGTGTGTAAAGAACAAAATGAGTATACAATGACCGCAAGCGATATTATCAATGCTCTGCCTTTAATAATTAACGAAATTAGGTAATAATCAAAACAATCCACTGTTTAATGCAATAAACAACAAATATATATTTATGGCGATAAATACGGGCATTAATACCATCATAAATAAACTTTTTAGTCGGTACTTAAATATAAACATAAAAACGAAAATTCCTGTTGCTCCGCCTAATATTCCAGCTAGCAATAGCTTGGTGTCGCTTATGCCGATGTTTTCTTCATC
>JAZNFN010000111.1:0-4771 GCA_045576035.1 Christensenellaceae bacterium | reverse complement strand
AAACGTCAAAGATTTGCTTGCTTTCTTCGCCCTTAGCGTGATACGGTAGTCCTGCCATTTTACCCTCTCTATCAAAGCCTGCAACAGTCGGCATCATTATAAGCGAGTTTAATTTACCATCTTCAAATTCCATTTTAGGAACGACTGACATAAAATTGCATTTGTGCGCTTGTAAACCTATTTTTCCACCCTTTGACCTTGCCATAAGACCTTCATACCCTGTTGAATTTATGTCAATACCATACTTTTCCATAAAATCTGCGGGCAAAATAGGCACTCTCATACCTTGATAAATAAAGTCTCCCAAAGAATAAAATATAGGACAGCCGTTATATATCTCTACACCACGAAGCTCGTGTGTCCCACCGCCTATCATTGCTGATGCACCTGCATCAATGCAAGCGTGGGACAATTCTTCTAAAAATTCTGGAACTTCGCAGTGAACGTCTTTTTTAACGTGATGGCAGTGAATAAGAACCAAAACGTAATCGTTTTCTTCTTTCGCCTTTTTAATTGACCTAACAAGTCTATCTTTATCTTTTTTGTTGCATTCGGTGTTTTTTCTCGTTCCGTCGTAACAAAACTTTATTTCACCAAAGTTAAATATACCGTCAGGGTCAGGCAAAATGAACCCGCCTTTAATAGATAAGTTGCGCGTTGCGTTTATATTAGTGTCGTCCGCTATTTGTTTAAGAACTTCAAGCTTGTCTTTATCAATTTGATAATACCTTTCACAACCAACGTAATTAACACCTGGTCTACCGTCTAGATAAATAGTTTTTGGGCCTGCTTTTGACGCAAGATTAAACTCAGTAGTAACTGCAATTATTGCAACCTTAGTCCCAGAAGCGTCAATTACTGCGGGGGCACTCGCCTGTTCAAGACTTCTTCCCGTACCCGAATGTGCCAAACCCCTTTTATCAAGTTCATCTATCGTGGATAAAAGCCCGTGATAAGAATAGTCCATACAGTGATTGTTTGCCGTACCGTAATAGTTAAAACCATACTTTGTTAAGTCGTCAAATATGTGCGGTTCGGTATTGAGCCACGTCCCACCACTATAAGCGTTTGGAAACTCTCCAAACTTTGATATGTTCGTTTCTAGGTTTGTAATTCTAACATCGCAGTCATCAATAAAAGATGTAACCGCTTTCATATCATTATCGTATTCAGCAGGAATATCTGCAACAAATAAAGAATCACCCGTTGCCGACACTTTAAGACTTTTTTGCATGAAAATTCTCCTTAACATTTTATATGTTTATATTTTAATCTATACACATACATAAATGCAATTAATATTGTAAGCAAAATCATTAATTTTGTTAAACTTAAATTTTTACTTTCTTACAGCACCGTTACCACAAATAAAATATTTTTGTGTAACTAGCGCTTCAAGCCCCATAGGTCCACGCGCGTGTAGTTTTTGAGTGCTAATGCCTATTTCAGCACCAAGTCCAAACACGAAGCCGTCGGTAAATCTTGTGGACGCATTGTGGTATACGGAAGATGCGTCAACTTCGTTCATAAATTTAACGGCACTATCTAAACACTCTGTGATAATTGACTCAGAATGTTTTGTTCCGTGTTCGTTTATATGCGTGATTGCTTGCTCTAAACTATCGACAGTTTTTACTGAAATTATTGCAGCGCCATATTCGGTATAAAAGTCGTCATTGTTCGCTTTTTCCAAATACGGATAGCTTTTTATCGTACCATAAGCACGCTCATCAGCACGAATAACAACCTGTTTTTCAAGCAATTTTTGTGCTATCAAAGGAAGTGCCTTTTCAAGAATTTCGCTGTGAATTACGATAGACTCGCAAGCATTACAAACGCTATAACGCTGAGTTTTTGCATTAAATATTACGTTTGCAGCCATAAAAGCATCAGCGTCTTTATCCACATAAACGTGGCAGTTGCCCGTACCTGTTTCTATTATAGGGATAGTAGAATTTTCAACCGCCGCTTTAATGAGAGAGGCACTGCCTCTTGGTATAAGCAAGTCAACGTATTTATTAAGTTTCATAAACTCAGTAGTTGTTTGCCTTGACGTGTCTTCAATTATTGAAACAGCATTTTCATCAACACCACATTCACAAAGCGCTCTCTTTAATACCTTTACTATCGCCGTATTAGACCGCAACGAATCGCTTCCGCCCTTTAATATTACTGCGTTTGCTGTTTTAAAGCATAGTGCAAACGCATCTGCCGTTACATTTGGACGTGATTCATAAATAATACCAACCACCCCAAACGGTACAGTTTTTTTAACGATTTTTATCCCTTGCTCTACGTTTTCATATTCGTAAACAGTTTTATCAAGCGGTGCTTTTAAGGTCGCAACTTGCTCTAACCCGACTGCCATACCTTCAATAACTTTTTCGGTAAGCATAAGTCTATCTATAAAAGCGTCAGTCATACCTTTTTTTCTTGCATTTAATATATCCACTTGGTTTTCTTGCATTAAAAAACTTGCGTTTTCACGAAGTAATATAGCCGCCCTTTTAAGCACAATATTTCTTTCGTTTTCAGACACGTTAGATAGACGTATCGAAGCTGACTTTGCGCCCTTTGCAAGTGATATTAAATCATACATTATTGTTTCCGCCTTTTTTGAAAATTCTTTTTAATTTACCTTTAACACGTTGCCAGAAATAAAACCTTTTAAGCCTTAATTTCCTAAGTTTTTTACGTTTATACCACTTATTAACCCTTTCAACGTATTTTTTATCAGTGCATTCAACGTATTTCTCGCCTTGATAAAAGCCTTTCATTACACCGAAAACACTTTCTTCTAAAACCTTTTCTAGTGTAAACTGACTATCGCCACACATAATATATCCGTCTGGCGTAACTTCCATTACCCTATGCAAAACAAAAACGTCGTTTTCCCTAGAATACAGTGCAACGTCATACTTTTTAAGTCTTTCCGTTTTGAGCGTAACGACCACTGACTGCTTACGGTTTTTAAGTATGGGCCACATACTGTTTCCACCTGGCACAAACGCTATAACGCCAAATTTATTTAGTTCAGTCCTATAATTAGACTTTTCATTAAAATTATTCATATCTTTAAAGTATAACAAAAATACGGACGTTTGTCAACGCCCGTATATAATTAAGGTCTATTAAATAAATTGCTTTTTATAAATATTCCATATAAAACGCTACTTAAAACTACGCCGAATACACCTTGAACAAGATTGCCTGGGATACTTGCCGCTGCGCTTAATCCTTTTCCCATAATTAAGCAAGCAAATAAAAAATAACCTATTACCATAAAAAGTTCGGAAACGATACTTGCTATAAGAACACTGACAATATCAGTCTTAATGATTTTTTTAAGCGTTTTATACACTAATAACACTATAAGTGCCATACCCGCTTTTATTATAAGCGTTGCAGGTGCATAGATAACGTACCCCGTTAAAACGTCTGCAAGAGCGCTACCTAGCCCAGCAGAAACAGCACCAAGTAGTGGTCCTAAAACAAACGCCCCAAACAAAACGAAAACGTCCCCTAAATTAACGTATCCACTCATTGGCGACGGTATTTGTATCACCATAGTCGCAACCGTTGTCAGCGCAGAAAACAATGCACACAACACTATTCTTCTTGTTGAAATACTTGCCATTTTCTTCACCTCTAAAATTTTTTCTTCATTATACTACTTTAATAGGGGTATTTGTCAAGAAATATAAACTCAATTACTTGACTTTTTAAATAAATTTAGTTTATAATTAGATTGTATTCAATCATATTGTATAAAATTAAGGTGTATTATGGATGAAAAATACGAAGGATTAAAACTTGATAACCAAATTTGTTTCCCACTTTATGCAGCATCAAAAGAAGTAATTAAAAAGTATAGAACCTATCTTGACAAACTTGGACTTACCTATACTCAATATATTACCATGATGGTATTGTGGGAACATAAAAAAGTCAACGTTAAAGATTTGGGCGCAGAACTTTTTCTTGACTCTGGCACACTCACCCCCTTGCTTAAAAGCCTAGAACAAAAAGGCTACATCAAAAGAGAAAGAGATAAAGGCGATGAAAGAATTTTAAACGTTACAATTACAGAAAGTGGTGAAGCCTTAAAAGACCAAGTTGTTTCACTACCTAAAATTGTTGCTAACAGCATTAACCTTGACAAAAAAGAAGTTTTAGAACTTTATAGAATACTTTATAAAATTCTTATGGCGGTTGAATAATGGCATACTATGAAAATTTGTCTACCGATATAGAAAGCAAAATTTTAAGCGATAAAAAAAGCGGAAAAATTAACCCCTTTGCTTTTAAGGATGAAAATGCAACACGAAGAAACACGGCAACACACGATTGCCCGTCCGTTCTTCGCTCAAACTTTATTCGTGATGCAGATAAAATCATAAATTGTCCGTTTTATAATAGATACTCTGATAAAACACAAGTATTTTCGCTCAATAAAAACGATGATATAACTAGAAGAAGTCTTCACGTTCAACTTGTATCACGCATTGCAAGGACTATCGGAAAAGCGTTAAACTTAAACGTTGAACTTATTGAGTCAATAGCACTTGGACACGATATCGGGCACACCCCCTTTGGACACACGGGCGAAAAATTCCTTGACCGTATTTATTTTTCGCATACGAATAAGCATTTTTATCATAATATTCACTCCGTTCGTGTGCTTGACGAAATCTTTCCGTTAAACTTAACCTTACAAACGCTTGACGGTATTATGGCACATAACGGCGAAGCCGAACTTTCAATTTACACC
>JAZNFN010000110.1:0-7019 GCA_045576035.1 Christensenellaceae bacterium | reverse complement strand
AATAAGAACACCACCCGTAGTACCAAGTGAGAAGTTAATTCCGTTGAATAGTGGGATTTTAATACCACCAACTAATAAGCCTGCAACGATTGCAATTGCGATTGCGGTAAAACCAAAGTCGTCGCATTTAAAGAGTTTCTTTTCTGCTCTTTTTTCAGTTGCTTCCATAACTTCGGGTTTTAACAAACTTCTTTCGTGAGCCATATCTGCCTTAAACATTTTGGGAATAAGTTGAACGAATAACACAACGCCGATAACACCGAAAGGATATGCGATTGCGTGACCGATAGTAACTTGCGCATCGGAAACACCAAGTTCTTTCATCGCTTCTTGTGCGGCAGAATACCCTGGGGTTGAAGTTAATGCGCCCGACAAAATACCCGACCAGAAGTCTGCGCCGTAAGGTGATATAATGGTAAACAATACTGCAACAGCCGTACCGATTAAAATTATAACCACACCCATTAATATGTAAGTTTTAAAGTTCTTTTTTAAGTCCCTGAAAAATTTAGGACCTGCAATAAAACCAACAGAACCAACGAACAATACTAAGCCGACGTTTTGAATAACGCTTTTATAGTAAGGTGTATTACCTTTACCTGCTTCTAAACGTAAAGCGTTTAAGATAGGTAAATCGTTTGGTATAAACGTGCAAAGGTAACCGAACAAAATTGCAATTAAGAATACGCCTGCCGTACCAAGTGATACACCTTTTATAGTAACTCTACCTAAAAGGTAACCAAGTGCTGTTACGATAAATATACCAACTAATAATCCCGATAAGCCAAACACGTTGAGTTCGGGTTTATTTGTTTTATCATTGACCTTGATTTGTGCATTTAACACACACCAAACGGCAATAGCGGCAACAGCAACGAGTGCGATAACAATCCAAAGCCATTTAAGACTTTTCTTTTTTGAAGCGTTTTGCTCCAAGCCCAAATCTTTTTTTCCATAAAAATTACTCCTTATAAACTTTTAAAGTTTCATCTTTTCCTCTATCTACCTATATTCGTTTACCCGACCGAATTCGGTCGGGTAAAATAAATCAATTAAATTGCAGGGTGTTTTGTATAGTTGGGCAACAACTTTGGTGAAAGTGTAGTTGCTTCAATGCCTGCGTCTTTAAGTTCCTTATCAAACGCTTTAACGTGGTCAAGCGTAAGGTCCTTAACTTCGATATCCTTATAGATTTTGCCTACGCTCTTACCTGCGTTTCTACCGAACACGATAATATCAAGTAAGCTGTTACCCATAAGTCTGTTTCTACCGTGGATTCCCCCAACGGCTTCACCTGCAACGAAAAGGTTGGGAACTGTCGTACTCATTCCGTCTGCCGAAATATCTAAACCACCGTTTTGATAGTGAAGTGTCGGATAAACTAAAATCGGGTCTTTTCTAATATCAATGCCGTATTTGCCGAACATTCTAAGCATTGCGGGAATACGTTTTTCAATAGTGCCTTCGCCACCAATCATATCAATCATAGGTGTATCAAGCCATACGCCTTCGCCGTCAGTGGTTTTAATACCGTTGTCACGTTTTTTACATTCTCTAATGATAGAAGATGCCGTAACGTCACGGGTTTCAAGTGAGTAAACGAACGCTTCACCGTCTTTATTAACAAGTTGAGCGCCAAGTGAACGAACTTTTTCAGTAACTAACGCACCGAAAATTTGGGTAGGTTCAGCAACGCCCGTGGGGTGATATTGAAGAGTATCAGCGTAAAGAAGTTTTGCGCCTGCTCTATACCCTAAAACCAAGCCGTCAGCCGTTGCACCGTAGTGGTTAGAAGTTGGGAAGCCTTGATAGTGAAGTCTACCTGCGCCACCCGTTGCAATGATAACCGTCTTTGCCTTAGCAACCAAAATATCTTTGGTTTCCATATTCATTAAGACTGCACCTGCTGCCTTTCCTTCGGTATCCTTTATTAGTTCGATTGCTGCCGTAAAGTCAACTACGGGAATGCCCCTATTTAACACTTCGTCACGGAGCGTTCTCATAATTTCAGCGCCCGAATAGTCCTTACAAGCGTGCATACGTTTTCTTGAAGTACCGCCACCGTGAGTGGTAACCATAGTACCGTCTGCATCTTTATCGAACATAACGCCAAGGTCGTTAAGCCATTTGATACAATCGGGAGCGTCGCTTACAAGTTTATATAAAAGTTCAGGTTTAGCGGCAAAGTGTCCACCACCAAACGCATCAAGATAGTGGATTGCAGGGCTATCGTTGGGCTTATCTGCCGCTTGAATACCGCCTTCTGCCATCATTGTGTTAGCATCGCCTATACGAAGTTTAGTAACCATCATAACTTTTGCGCCTGCATTATCAGCTTCGATAGCAGCAGAAGAACCTGCACCACCACCGCCGATAACCAAAACGTCAACGTCAAAGTCGGGTTTAGTTAAGTCGATTTCTTTATCTAAAACTCTTGACTTACCTTGCAAAAGGTCTGCAAGTTCGTGCAATACTTTTCCGCCCTTGTTAGGACCTACTTTAAGTTGTTCGTAAGCACTTTCTATGTAGTCAGGGTGGTTTTCTTTAAGCACTGTTTGCTTTTCATCAGCGCTCATTCTTGCAAATAAATTTTTAAGTCTTGCTTCTCTGGTCGCTTGGACCTTTTTCATTGAGTCAAGCTGTTCCTTAGTATAATTATACATTATTTTATACCTCACTTACTTTTCAATTTCACTATTGTTGTAAAGTTCTTTAAGTTCTTCAACGGGTTTATTCATAAGCGTTTCGATAAGTTCTTTATATACACCTTCGTCGATTTCCTTAACCCTATCTATAAGGTGCATAGATTCGGGTGCAATATACTTGCCGTATAAACGTCTTGCAAGAACTGCAACCTGTGGATGTGAAATACCAGCAGGACAACGTGAAGAACATACGCCACACATTACACAGTCGAAAGATTCTTCCGCACAGTTAGCAAAGTCGCCCCTTTGTGCGTATGCGATGTATTGCATAACGTTAAGACCTTGCGTACAAGCTTTGGTACAAGCGTTACAACCTACGCACGCATAAATTTCGGGGTAAAGTTGCATCATAATCTGTTCGCCCGTCTTAACCTTTTCAATATCGTAAACTTGTTTTACGAGTGGGAAGAAAGGAAGCGTTGCAACGTACATATCGTTTTCAACTTTTTGTTGGCAAGCAAGACAAGCGTGAAGCTCTCTATCGCCTTTAATACGGTATATGGTAGAACAAGCACCGCAAAATCCGTTTCTGCAACCGCAACCACGAACTAATTGATAGCCGGCGTATTCCATAGCCTTCATTATGGTAAGGCTTTCGGGAACTTCATACTTTTTACCGAAAAAATAAACGTTAACCATTTTTTCCATTTGTTTTATCTCCTTATTAATACTCATCGGGAAGTGCGTCAAGCTCATCCATTCTGAACACCGGACCGTCTTTACAAACGTATTTTGAACCGACGTTACAACGTCCGCATTTACCTATCCCGCATTTCATTCTTAATTCAAGCGTGGTATATACTTGTTTTTTATCAAACCCTAGTTCGCCTAGTCCTTGTAGCGTGAACTTAATCATTATCGGCGGACCGCAAAGTACAGCCGTCTTGTTAGGTTCAAAGCCAAGTTCTTTAACGTAAGTAGGAACGAATCCAACGTGTCCGTCCCAACCTTCTTGTTCACGGTCAATCGTTAAGTGAACGTTTACCGTGGGGTCGTTTTTCCATTCGTCTATGATTTCTTTATAGAAAACTAAGTCGTCTTTACTTCTTGAACCATAAACTATATCAACCTTACCGTAGTTTGCCCTATTGTCACGAACGTAGTTAATAACCGAACGAACGGGCGCAAGACCGATACCACCTGCGATAAAGAGCATATCTTGACCCTTAAACGCTGTTTCTACGGGGAATCCGTTTCCATACGGTCCACGAACGGTAATCTGTTGACCGACTTCGGCAGCGTGTATCCAAGAAGTTACACATCCGCATTTTTTGATTGAAAATTCAACGTAGTCGGGGTTTGTCGGTGATGACGTTATAGAAAACAACGCTTCGCCGATACCAGGCATTGAAAGCATTGCACACTGACCGGGTTTGTGTATGAACGGCTTTTTGCCGTCAAGCGTTAAAACTCTAAACGTTTTAACGTCCGGGGTGTCTTGCCTTATATCAGTTATTTGACATACGGTTGGAATTAAAGGTTCTCTTATATCAGTCATTTTCTTTTCCTCCAAGCGTTTTCATTACTTTAACGATATTCATTGATATCGGGCACTTGCTAACACACCTTCCACAACCAACACAACTAAACATACCGTCGTTGTTGGTGGGGAAATATACTAACTTGTGCATAAATCTTTGACGGAAACGTTCCATTTGAGTAAGTCTTGGTTGACCTGCACTCATCTTTGTAAAGTCAGAGTACATACAAGAGTCCCAACAACGGAAACGTTCTACACCGCTCTTAGTCTTAAAGTCTTTTATATCGTAACACTGACAAGTCGGACATACGAACGTACAAGTTCCACAACCCAAACAGCTTTCGGATAACGATTTCCATTCGGGGCTGTTAAAATATTCATCCGTCTTATCTGCACCGAACGCATCAGCCTTTAAGTCTTTTAAGGGCAATTTATCCATAATTTCGTTAATTGCCTTTTGTTGTGCTTTAACTGCGCTATCATCAGTAGGTTCGGTAACCGATTCAAGTTTAGCCATAAGCGCTTTGCCCTTTTCGGTCTTAGCGTCAAGATAAATCGCATCGTCCGTTTTATAACAAACTATATCACCTGCCGGTGCAGACGGGTCGATGCCAAACGTCTTACAAAAACAAGTTTCAGCAGGGCGTGCACACGCCATCGAAACGATTATGCCGTGTTCACGACGGTTTTTATAATAACTGTCAACGGGTTCTGCAAGGAACACTTTATCTAAGACTTCTAAACTTTGAACGTCACAACCACGAACACCGAACACAACGAAATCTTCGCTTTCTTCACGAATATCAATTATTTCTATATTCTTGCCTTGGGTTTTGAACGCCATAAGGCTTTCGGTTTGTGGAAAGAAAAAATCCTTTGCACTGCGGTCGGTCTTTAACGCATCGCTCATTTTCATACCGTCTGCGTATTTCTTGTACGCAACCCTACCTTTTTCAAGGTCAACGGGAATATATAGCGTTGCATTGTTTGAAATTTCATTAAACAATGCACTAACATTATTTAAATTACATTTACGCATAATTAGTTATCCCCCTTTTTAACAGCATCACCAGGTTCGATGTCTTCTTTGGTGTAATTTACAAGGGGTGCACGGCTACCGACTTCTTCACCAGCTTGGTAGTCGCCGTAAAATTCGTTGATGTCTTTAATGAACTTACGGTTCAAAAGGTGAAGCGGAATGTGTTGCGGACATACCCTTGAACATTCCCCACAGTCAGTACAACGTCCAGCAACGTGGAATGCACGGATAATGTGGAACATCTGTTCTTCAAAACTGTTTGCCGGCGACTTGTTTTCTACACCTGAGTTGGGGTTATCGAACACACACTTTTCACAAGTACAAGCAGGACAAGCATCTCTACAAGCGTTACAACGAATACAGCGTGAAAGTTCGTTTTGCCAGAAAGCAAATCTTTCGACAGCGCTCATCGCTTCAAGTTTAGCGACTTCGTCAAAACGGTTGTTATCAACAACGTCCCCTTCATCGCCCATAAGTTCATCGTAAGCAACGTGCTTTTTGCTCTTGCAGTTAAGACAACGTTCAGTAAGAACGTCAGCCTTGTTGACTTCTTTAATACCGTCGTATAAGGTATCTACCTTTAACGTATCGGCACTTGTGTCAACACTAACCACACCGTCACCCACTACACTTTTAATTTTGTTTATATCCACCATACCGTCGCAAGGTATACCAACTGCATACACTTTTTCACGGTCAAAGCGGTGTTCGGTAAGAAGTTGGTTAAAGCTGTATGTATCACACGGCTTTAAGAAAACCAAAACTTTACCGTCTTTTTTGCTTTCTTTAACAAGATATTTTGAAAAGTTAGCGCCACAAAAATCATCAAAAATGAAATCTTTTTGCATTTGCTCTACGTTTTCAAACACAGCGGGCGTAACGTCGTAAGAAAATTCGCCCTTTTTCCAGCCAAGGACTCTATTTACAATCCCGTCTGATAAAAGTTTTTGTGCTTTTTCAATAAGCATATCACGGGTTATCTTTTGCATCTTAAATCCTCCAACCTCTTATTTTCGCCAAGCGATGCAACTTTTTCAGCAAAATCGTTCATCGTTGCAGCGAATTTAGCACCTTCGGCTGCGGAAACCCATTCCACACGCGTACGATCTCTTTCAATTCCAAGATAGTCAAGCATAGAGAATAAAAGCGCCATTCTACGTCTTGTAAAATAGTTGCCCGACGTGTAGTGGCAATCGCCTGGGTGACAACCACAAATGATTACGCCGTCAGCACCACGCTGAAATGCACGAAGTATGAACATAGGATTAACACGGCACGAACAAGGTACTCTAATTACCTTAACTTCTGCGGGATAAGAAAGTCTGTTGCTACCGGCAAGGTCCGCACCTGCATACGAACACCAGTTACAGCAAAAAGCTACTATTTTAGGTTTATATCCGTTTACTTGCATATTGCATCAACCTCCGCCATAATTTGTTTACTTGCAAAGCCTTTAAGGTCCATTGCGCCCGACGGACAAGCAACCGTACACGCACCGCAACCTTGACATATCGCTTCGTTTACTTGTGCTACACGACGGATAAGCGTCGTTCTATTCGGTCCACGGAATTCTTTATCAACGTAACTGATTGCGCCGTAAGGACATACTCTTTCACAGCTTGAACAGCCGTTACACATCATTTCATCTGAATGTGCTACGCACGGGTTACCCGTAAGTTTATCTTTTGCAAGAAGTCCGATAACTTTTGCAGCGGCTGCGCCTGCTTGCGAAACGGTTTCGGGAATATCTTTCGGACCTTGACAACAACCCGAAAGGAACACGCCAGCCGTTGGG
>JAZNFN010000109.1:0-6105 GCA_045576035.1 Christensenellaceae bacterium | reverse complement strand
AGCCCGTTACTCTCTTTGTTGCGTCGCCCGACCAGTAAGTTCTTACGTCAGCAAAGATTTGCGCTCTGTGAGTTAATAATCTCATAAACAACATACAAAGTCCGTTCAAAACGTCATTTTCAGTTGCAAGCGTATACGGTTCTCTTGCGCCCTCATAGTCAAAAGTTGAAGATAAAGGCGCTTCGGGATAGTCACAGTTGGGCCAGTGGTCAGTCCATTGACGTTGACCTTGGAAACCACCTGCGATTGCATTGTGACCTACCTTTTCTTCTTCAAAGGCATCGGGAAGGTTTTTGTTGCCTGCCATAAGGTCTTTGATTATGCAGTACATTTTAACGGTGAATTCCCATTGCTTTTCTTTTTCTTCGTCGGTAAATTTTATTTTTCTTTCTTCGCCCAAGAACTCTACTGATTCAGGGTTGTCGTCTCTACCCATTTTGCAATGTTCCTTGGTCCATTTTAATGCTTTTTGATATTCTTCTTCGTTATAAATACCTTCTTCCATACGGCGAAGAATTTCAACTTCATCAACACTTTCAACTCTCATATCAAGGTATGATTCCATAAAATCTTGGTCAATGATTGAGCCTGCGATACCCATACATTGTGAGCCGATTTGAAGATATGATTTACCACGCATTGTTGCAACTGCTACTGCTGCACGACCGAAACGAAGTAATTTTTCTTTAACGTCTTCGGGGATAGTCGTTACTTGGTCTCTATCTTGAACTTCGTGTCCGTAGATACCAAATGCGGGTAAGCCTTTTTGTGCGTGTCCTGCTAAAACTGCTGCAAGATATACCGCACCCGGTCTTTCCGTTCCGTTAAAGCCCCAAACTGCTTTAATTGTGGTTGGGTCCATATCCATTGTTTCAGAACCATAACACCAACAGGGCGTTACTGATAAGGTTATGCTTACGCCTTCTTTTTTAAACTTATTTGCGCACGCTGCTGCTTCGGAAACTCTACCGATTGAAGTGTCTGCCATTACTACTTTAACAGGTTCACCGTTTGAATAGAAAAGATTTTCTTCAAACAATTTTTTAGCGGCGTTTGCCATTGCCATAACTTGACCTTCCAAACTCTCACGGAGCATCATAGGTCCACGTCTTCCATCAACTATCGGGCGAATTCCGATTACGGGATAATCGCCAACGTATCTATTTTTTGCCATCGTTTCCACTCCTTTAAAATGGTTTTTATTTAATAAATAAATTATACAACACTTATTTCAATGGTGTTATAATAATTTTATCCATTTAGTTGTATAAAATTATCTTATTATTTGACAAGTAGACATAAATATTATATAATAAAGCTATGAAACAACAATCACAACCACAAGCGCTTTCCACAACATTTTATATTGGAAACGAAATAACGTTAACGCCTAGTTGGCACGATAAAAACGTAATACTTCCAAACAGCAAACTTTTTTATATTTTAGAGGGCGAAATTTTTATCCAAACACCAAGCGGTTCTTTTGTTGCAAAAAGCGGTGATATGGTACTTATCCCCGCAGGTGTAAAACATAGTTTTAGGCTTACTAAACTCAACCACGCTAAAAAGTGTTGGTTTCACTTTGATATATCAAAAGGGTCTAACGGTTTTTTTGAAAATCTTTCCTTGCCTTATAAAATTAAAGTAGGCAAAAACGACTTTATTAAAAGCACGTTCGACAGCATATTCTTTCACTCGAAAACTAGCCTTGAAGAAGATAGACTTAGCGTTGCTTCGGGCGTATTTACACTAATTTCTTTTTACCTTAAAAAATGCAATTATATAAAGAACGAAAGTAGTGCCGACGATGAAATTGACAGCGTTATACTTTACATAAAAAATCACTATGAAGAAAACCTTTCGCTTAAAACACTTTCTAATCACGCAAATTTGAGTCCTAACTATTTTGTTAGAAAATTTAAGGAACGCACGGGGTACTCTCCTTTACAATTCGTGAACGTTATGAAAATGGAACGTGCAAAATATCTTATAGAGCAGTCTGACCATTCTATCGGAAAAATTATGGAACAACTTGGATTTTACGACGCTTCGCACTTTTCTAAACTGTTTAAAAAATATTGTGGATATTCTCCTAAAAACTTCCGTGTAATAAGCGGATATCAAAGCCAAAAACAATAGTTAAAAGTCCCGAACACCCGTTCGGGACTTTTAGTCTAAAATATTTTGTTTGCTAAATTCTTTACATAGTCAAGCGAATCAAAAAGTTCACTTAAATCACCATAATCACCGCTATACGCTTCTATTAAAAGCGCTCCGATAAAACCAACGTCTTTTAGGCGGTTAAATAAGTCGTTAAAGTCAGTTGCGCCTTTACCGGGCAAGCACATCTTACCATTTTCGTCAATATCTGATAAATGTACGGTTACGATGTCTTCACCCATTTCGTTTATGTAATCGGCGTAACTTATTCCGCTTTGACGTGCTTGCTTAATATCAAGCGTTGCTTTTAAGCCTTGCGTACGCTTTTTAAGTTCACTGTAAAAACCTATATAATTATAGTAGCCCCAATGCACGTTTTCATAGGCAAGCGTTACACCGTGCGATTTGGTAACGTCAATTATTTGTTGAGTTATCTTACCAACCCTATCAAAATCTATTTTAATAGGTGTTTTCTTAAACCTTGCACCACCGTGAAAGGTGTAATACTTTGCTTTTACCTGTTCAGCCGCACACATAGCCATATCAAGTAGCTTAAAACTATCTGTTTTTGCACGCTCATTGACGCTGTAAAGTTGGGGTTCAAACTGCGTAGTTAAAACGTGCACCGAATGAACGTCAATCCCGTTTTGGTTAGCCTTTAAAACTTTACCGAACTCACTGTTGTATTCACAGTAACTTTCCAAAAATATTTCGGCTGATTGAACGCCCTTTTCACTCAAATAATTCAGTGCGTCTTCGGTGGTTTTTCGCATAAACAGCGATGCAGTTGATATACCCGTTTGCATAGTTAAATCTCAGGTTCTATTAAACCTAAATCTCCGTCTTTTCTTAAATAAATTACCTGTACGGTATTGCTTTTTGCTTCCAAGAAGACGTAGAACGAATGCCCTAAAAGTTCCATTTCTTCCATCGCTTCATTTACCGTCATCGGCGTTAGTTTGAACTTTTTGCCCTTTACGATTGAAGCGGGTTTTTCTTCCCTATCCGCAGTCTCGTAAACGGCGGCATCTTTAAATGCCACGTTCTTTTGATGCTTGTCAAATCTTGTACGGTACTTTCTTATTTGCCCTTCAAGTTTAGGAAGAACTACGTCAAGATTATCGTAGAAGTTGTCACTTGAAGCAGTTGCACGGACAAGTTTACCCGTGTAATCAAGCATAACTTCTGTTGTGAGAGAATTTGCTTGTTTTTTAAAGCTTACCTTTGCTTTGGTATCCGCATCGGCAAAATACTTATCAAGTTTGTTAAGTTTTTGTTCGGTTACGGCTTTTAATCGTTCGCTTACTTCACAGTTTCTTGCAATAATTTCAATTCTCATAATTTATCCTCCCTATATAATATTACTATTTTAGGAAGGGTTTTTCCTTTTTTAAAAGCAAATTTTTATGATTTTTTAAAAACAAATTGTCCGTTTTCCGCATCGACAGTAACGGTAGAGTTTGCCGTTAAATCTCCACGCAAAATTTCTTCGCTAAGTTTATCTTCAATATGGCGTTGAATTACACGCTTTAACGGACGTGCACCGTAGTTATTGTCATAGCCCTTTTCGATTATTAAATCCATTGCTGAATCCGTTATTTCTAAGCCCACTTCCATTACTGCAAGACGTTTTCTTAAACTTGATAAAAGTATGCTTGCAATCTTTGACGTGTCGTCCTTGTTGAGTTTATGGAACACGATAATATCGTCAATTCTATTCAAGAATTCGGGACGGAACTTACTTTTAAGCGCATCCATATACCTATCGCACATATTGTCGTATTCTTGCTGAGCGCTACTAATAAACCCAAGCGAACTCTTTTGACTTGCTTCGGTTGCACCTACGTTTGACGTCATTATAACGATACAGTTCTTAAAGCTTACTACTCTTCCTTTACTGTCGGTAAGTCTTCCATCGTCAAGAAGTTGTAACATTATATTAAATACGTCGGGGTGTGCCTTTTCTATTTCGTCAAATAATACCACTGAGTATGGTCTTCTTCTAACCTTTTCGGTAAGTTGCCCCGCTTCGTCAAAACCAACGTATCCCGGAGGCGCACCTACCATTTTTGATACTGAGTGCTTTTCCATATATTCACTCATATCAATTCTAATTATATTGTTTTCGTTGCCAAAAACTGCTTCTGCAAGTGCTTTTGAAAGTTCGGTTTTACCTACGCCCGTAGGTCCTACGAAAATAAACGAACCGACAGGTCTATTCGGGTCTTTAAGCCCTGCCCTTGCACGCCTTATAGCATCCGATACTGCACGAACGGCGTCGTCTTGACCGATTACACGCTGATGAAGAACTTGTTCTAAGTCAAGAAGTTTTTTCGCTTCGGTTTCAGTAAGTTTTACTACGGGTACACCCGTCCAGTTACTTACAACTTTTGCTATGTCATCGGGGGTTAGCATAAGTTTTTCACGGTTGATTGCCGATTTACTTGCTTGACTTCTAATTTCGTCAAGTTCTTTATTAACCCTTTCAATTTCCTTATTGATTTTTATAGCACGCTCTAAATCATCACGTCTTTTTGCTTCGTTCTTTTGCGCAATAAGCGTGTTTAGTTCGTTTTCTTTTTGCTTTGCTTCGGCTGGTGAATTATAACTGTCAAGCCTTACCCTTGAAGCCGCTTCATCAATTAAGTCTATTGCTTTATCGGGTAAAAATCTATCGGTTATATATCTATCGGATAATGATACAGCCGACATAATTGCGTCGTCTGGAATACTTACACCGTGGTGCGATTCATACTTATCACGCAAACCCTTTAAGATTTCAACCGTTTCTTCGGTACTCGGCGCTTCAACCATAATAGGTTGGAAACGGCGTTCTAACGCAGCGTCCTTTTCTATATATTTTCTATACTCATCAATAGTTGTTGCACCTATCGTTTGAAGTTCACCGCGTGATAGCATCGGCTTTAATATGTTCGCAGCGTCCATATTACCTTCGCCTGTGCTTCCTGCACCGACTATGTTGTGAATTTCATCTATAAACAATATTATATTGCCGTTTTGCTTTACTGTATCTATGGCTTTTTTAAGTCTTTCTTCAAAGTCGCCACGGTATCTTGCACCTGCAAGCATACCTGCAATGTCTAATGAAAATACTATTTTATCCGCCAAAAGTTCGGGAACGTTGCCCTTGACTATTGCCTGAGCAAGCCCTTCAACCACCGCACTTTTACCTACGCCCGGTTCACCTATTAAAACGGGGTTGTTTTTGGTTCGCCTTGAAAGGATTTGTATAACCCTATCAATTTCTACTTTCCTGCCTATAACGGGGTCAAGTTTACCGTCCCTTGCTTGTTTATTTAAGTTTATGCCAAACTTTGAAAGTTCGCCCAAGTCTTCGTCCTGCGACGGTTTATCCTTTGCGTATTTTTGACCACGAACGGTTGCGTTGGCGTTCTTAATTGCACCGACAAACTGATTATCGTCCTCATCTTCTACGTCAACGTAATCGTCGGGAACACCCATAAGTGAAAAGTAAATTTCATCAGCCATCTTATCAACGTTTGCTTTGAGCGCACGAAGTATTGCCACAGCAACGCTGTCCGAATCTAATAATACGGCAAGCAAAAGATGTTCGGTGCCAACAAACCCTGCGTGTGCCTTTAAAGAAATATCAACAGCAGTTTCAAATAAACGCTTAGTGCGTGCAGTAAACATATTACCTGGAATAATTAAACTTTTATCAATGGTGCGTTGAAAATAATAAAGATACCTTTCACTGTCAACACCCGCTTCCTTTAATATTGCCGCCGCCCTACCGTCAGAAACGTTTATAAGACCGTATAAAATATGTTCGCTTCCTATATAACTGCACCCAAAACGACGACTAAGCGCAGTTGAGATTTCTATAACTTCATTTACGTTGCGTGAAAATGCGTCGTAATACATTTTTTACTCCTTTATTTTTGATAGTTTATTTGCTACTAT
>JAZNFN010000108.1:0-10690 GCA_045576035.1 Christensenellaceae bacterium | reverse complement strand
GACCGCTTGGCCTCCGACTTTATTGCATCAAATTCATTTTTACTTAAATTCCTCCGCGCACTAGAAAAATCAACCCAATTTGCCACCAATTCTTCTGCTGAAAAAATCGTTTCTATATTAGATTTTAAGTTTGATGTTCTTGAATACCCTTTAACAGCTTTATCAACTTCATCATTTATTCCGTAATCTAGTTTATTTAAGTTTTGATTATTTTTACCAATACTATATCCTATATCTATGTCTTTTATGTTTGTTTCTTTTTTGTGTTTTTTTACGATATCATCAAATTCCTTCCGCCTCTTTTTTGAACTAGGTGAATATTCATCTATGATGCCCAATATAATAAATGGCGACACAAATACAACTGTTACTATAAGTACAACTACTGCGATACTCATATCTTCTCCTTTTTTTTGATAGCATTTTGCTATATATTTACATACAGTATATAGCATTATGTTATATTTGTCAAGTAAAAAAGGTGTGCTATGAAAATTTTTCAAGAACGTTTAATAGAACAAAGAAAATTAAACAAAATAACACAAAGACAACTTGCCAATTTGTTAAATATATCACAGCCGTCTTATATAAGATATGAAAACGGCACTTCAGAACCTACACTTGAAAACTTGGTAAAAATAGCAGATTGTTTTGATGTTTCCGTAGATTATTTACTAGGTAGAGTAGAATATTAATCCATATAATGTTCCTTGTTAAACTTACATATTGACAGTTTGTAATAATGTTTTAAAAGCTAAAATAGAGAGAGCGAAATGCTCTCTCTATTTTTTTGGTGGAGATGTGGGGACTTGCACCCCAGTCTTGAACGCTTCAAAAAAACCTTCTACATACTTATCCGACGGTTAGTTTTAGTGGCAAACTTGGTCATCGGCGACCATTGTTTGCCCTTTGATTTCTTAAATCCACAAAACAAGCGAAATCAAACTTATCTTGCAGTTCCCCGACTAATTGACGCCCTTACACTTTCCATCGGGTGAGAAAGTGCAGGACGTACGCTTAAATTAAGCAGCGTATGCTAATTCGTTATTGTTAGCATTTAAATTTAAATTCCGTTTTTACGAAGACGGAACTTCGGTATGCTTGCGTCTTTAATCCATCGCCCAATCGAATCTAAAACACCCCCGTTATATCGGTCAAAAGACCGATAAGTAATTAAATATTATCAATTTCGTACGGTGTAAGTTGATAAACGTAGTGGTTTAGCCAATTCATATAAATTAAATTTGCAGTTGACACCCAACACATTTTGATTTCACCCTTGTCGCCGTTGACGTAATAATTTTCAGGTGGGTCAATTTTTAAGCCTTTGTCAAGGTCACGCTTATATTCTTTTTCAAGAGTATCCCTATCGTATTCTGCGTGCCCTGTAATAAAGATAAACTTATTGTCCTTTGACCTAATTATGCTTGCGCCCGCTTGCTTTGAAGTTGCTAAAAGCACCAAGTCTTTACAATTTTTGATGTCTTCTTCATAAACGGTGGTATGGCGTGAGTGTGGCATAAAAAACCTATCGTCCGTACCTTTAAGAAGTTTATCGTACTTAACCAACTTTTTATGTTTATATACACCGAAAAGTTTTTTATCTAGTATATGCTTTTCTATGCCGTAATAGTAGTGAAGTCCTGCCTGTGCCCCCCAACATATAAACAGAGTGCTTGTTACGCTGTTTTTAGCAAACTCAAAAATTTCTTCAAGTTCTTTCCAGTATTTAACTTCGGAAAACTCCATAGCCTCAACGGGTGCGCCCGTTATAATCATACCGTCAAACTTTCTATTTTTAACTTCGGAAAAAGGCTTATAAAATCTTTCTAAGTGTTCAAGCGGAGTATTCGTGCCAACGTAAGTTTCCGTACTGATAAGCGTAACGTTTACTTGCAACGGAGAGTTTGAAAGCAAGCGCATTAGTTGAGTTTCTGTAACGATTTTGGTTGGCATAAGATTAACTATCGCTATTTCTAATGGACGAATATCTTGCATTTTTGCACGAGTTTCGTTCATTACTATAATATTTTCCGACTGCAAAATTTTTGCCGCTGGTATGTCTTTGGGAACAATAATTGGCATTACTGCTTTCTCCTTTGATTAGATTTGTTCAAGTGCCTGTTTAATATCGTCAATTAAATCTTGTGCATTTTCAATACCACAAGAATATCTTATAAGTGTCGGTGGAATTCCCGCTGCTTCAAGTTGAGCGTCGGTCATTTGACGGTGCGTTGCGTTTGCAGGGTGCAAACAACACGTTCTTGCATCTGCAACGTGCGTTTCTATCGCTGCTACTTTTAAGCTCTTCATAAACTTTTCAGCAGTTTTTCTATCCCCTTTAACTGAAAAACTGATTACCCCACACGAACCGTTAGGTAAATACTTTTGACCAAGTTCGTAATATTTATCACCTTTAAGTCCGCAATATCTTACCCATTCAATCTTGTCGCTTGATTGTAAAAACTCTGCAACTTTTTGAGCATTTTCACAATGGCGTTTCATTCTAACGTGCAAACTTTCAAGACCAAGGTTAATGTAGAAAGCGTGTTGCGGTGATTGAATAGAACCAAAGTCTCTCATAAGCTGAGCGGTCGCTTTGGTAATAAACGCACCTTCTTTACCGAACTTTTCAGCGTAAACTATTCCGTGATAGCTATCGTCGGGAGTGGTCAACCCCGGGAATTTGTCTTTGTGAGCAAGCCAATCAAACTTACCTGCGTCGATAATTGCACCGCCAACGGATACGCCGTGCCCGTCTATGTACTTTGTGGTAGAGTGCGTTACTATGTCTGCACCCCATTCGATAGGACGGCAGTTTACAGGCGTAGCAAAAGTGTTGTCTATAATAAACGGAACGCCGTGCTTATGCGCAACCTTTGCAAAAAGTTCAATGTCAAGAACTGAACAAGCAGGGTTTGCTATCGTTTCACCAAACACTGCCTTAGTGTTAGGCTTAAACGCTGCTTCAATTTCTTCTTCCGTGCTGTCAGGCGAAATAAACGTAAAGTCTATGCCCATTTTCTTCATAGTTACGGCAAACAAGTTAAACGTTCCGCCATATATTGCTGAGCTTGAAATAACGTGGTCGCCACAATTTGCTACGTTAAATATAGAATAAAAGTTAGCGGCTTGACCTGATGAAGTAAGCATTGCCGCACTACCGCCTTCAAGTTCGCAAAGCTTTGCCGCAACAAGGTCGTTGGTCGGGTTTTGTAATCTAGTGTAAAAATAACCGCTTGCCTCTAAGTCAAAAAGCTTGCCCATATCTTCGCTTGTGTCGTACTTAAATGTCGTGCTTTGATATATGGGGATTTGTCTTGGTTCGCCGTTCTTTGGGGTGTATCCACCTTGTACGCAAACTGTTTCTATTCTCTTTTTGTTTGCCATAATTTTTCTCCTTGTAAATGGTATTTGTTATCTATAATTTTTTAACGTGCGTTCATTTTCACGCTTAATATCCTTTTCCATAATAGAGCGCTTTTTGTCGTAAGTGTGTTTACCTTGACAAAGTCCCAACTCGATTTTTACAAGCGCCTTATTAAAATACAATTTTAAAGGCACTATTGTTAAACCTTTTTGTGTTACCTTTGAGTTTAACTTTATCATTTCTTCTTTGTGAAGAAGAAGTTTTCTATCTCGTTTGCTGTCTCGTGAGTTAAATGCGCCCTGTTTATCGTAAAGTGCAACGTGCATATTCTTTATGTACATTTCACCGCCATAAAAGACACAAAAACTATCTTTTAGATTGACGCTTCCGCCACGCATAGACTTAACTTCGCTTCCTTCTAAGACTATGCCCGCTTCAATTCGCTCTAAAATAAAATATTCGTGCCCTGCTTGACGGTTTAAGCAAATGATTTTTTCTTCCATTTCTACTCTCTCTAATATTTTATTTTACTACATTTTATAATTATTTGCAATCACTTAGCACAAATTCTGCACGTCTATCGCCGATATTTACGCCAACAACCTTAATTTTATGCTTTTGACCCATTCTATAAGTTACGTTGCCGTCCGATAAAGTGTAGTTTTTTTCATTGTATATAAGTTTTCTTCTGCCCGTTTTTAGATTTTCAAGTTTTACTATGCCTTCGATTGCGTTTTCAAGTTCAACGAATATTCCAAAACTCGTTACGCCACTCACAACGCCGTCAAATTCTTCGCCAACGTAGTTGCTAATGTATAAAAGCTTATAATAATCGTCAACGGCACGCTCCGCTTCTATGGCGTTGCGTTCTTTTTCGCTTGACTGTTTTGAAGCGCTAAAAACAAAGTCACCGTACTTTTCATAAATATCGGCTTTGCCCATAATAAAATCTTTGATTATTCTGTGTATGGTTAAATCGGGATAGCGCCTTATGGGTGAAGTAAAATGACAATAATGTTTAAGCGATAAACCGAAATGCCCCACGTCCACGGGCGAATACTTTGCTTTTTGCATTGAGCGAAGCATTACCCTGTTTATGAGCGTAAACAGTGGTGTACCTTCGGCACTTTTTAGTATTGCTTGAAAGTCCTTTGAATACACGCCCTCTCTATTGTGCCTTGCGTTTATTCCAAGCCCCTTTAAGAAGTCGTAAAAATTTTGCAAGCGTTCTTCGGACGGGTCTTCGTGTATTCTGTAAATAAACGGCTGTTCTAGATAGTACATATACTCAGCGACCGTGCAGTTTGCAAGAATCATAAATTCTTCGATTATTCTATGCGCCTTGTCACGCTTAGTTGCACTGACCGATATTTGACCGTTTTTATCCACACTAATTACACTTTCTTTAACGTCAAGGTCTATACTTCCGTTTTGGTCACGGCGTGCAATGAGTATATCTGCAAGTTCGTTCATAAGCATAATTTCCTTAACTATGCTTTTATATTTTTTGACACAATTTTCATCACCGTCTATGATTTTTTGAACGTTTGTATACGTCATTCGTGCATCGCTTTTTATAACCGACGGGGTTATACGATAGTCTACAACCTTACCCGTTTTATCAATGGTCATAACGCAAGATAACGTTAATCTTTTTTCACCTTCAACAAGCGAACAAACGCCGTTACAAAGTTTTTCGGGAAGCATTGGTATAACCGTTTCGGGAAAATATACACTAGTTGCTCTTTCAAACGCTTGTTTATCTATCGCACCGCCATACTTAACGTAATGGCTTACGTCAGCAATATGAACGCCAAGTAAATATTTCCCACCACGAAGTTTTTTTATAGTGATTGCATCGTCAAAGTCCCTTGCGTCTTCACCGTCTATGGTCATAGTGATATCGTTTGTAAAATCTTCTCTATTAAGTAAATCTTTTTCACTTAAAACAGTGCTGATGCCGTCGGCTTCTTGCAATACTTCTTTGGGAAATTTTTCGGGCATTTTATAAGTGTATAAAATTGACTTTAACTCTGCTTTTCTTTCAAATTGTCTGCCTAAAACTTTGGTAATTATACCTTCGGGATTTTGTTTTTTTGGGTAAGATAAAATCTTGCAAACGACTTTGTCGCCTGCCTTTGCCTTTACGCCTTTACCAAACGGAATAAAAACATCACAAAAATACTTTCTTTCGTCGGGCGTTACAAAACCACCACTTTTGCAAGTAAAGTAAGTACCTACAATCTCCGTTATCCCACGGTTTAATATTTTTAGAACACGAGCAGTCGTCCTTGGCCCGTCACCGTGCGTACGCTCACAAAGCACTGTATCGCCGTGCATTGCGCCTTTTAGGTCGCTATGCGAAATAAAATAATCTTCTACACCCTCTTCGGTTGGTATTAAAAACGCATAACCACGTTCGTTGCCTTGAAGTTTGCCTTCTATAACGCTTCTTTTCATAATAAATTCTCTCTAAAATATAATTAACGTTAAAATGCAAAAAGGCGAGCCCTTATTAGACTCACCTTTAAAGTTTGCTTTTTAATTTTTCGTTAGCCAGCAAAGTGTGCAACGATTGCAAAAACAATACATAAAACAATGAAAACAATACTGCTGATTACAGTAAGTTTTTTCATTCTATGTTCAAAAGTTTTACTCTTGTTCTTGCCTAAAAAAGTTTCGGTTTGTCCGCCAAGAGCACCGATACCTGATGTGTTACCGGGCTGAAATAATACAACTAATATAACGAAAATTGCACAGATTGCCATTACGACTAAAAGAATGTACTTAATCCAATCGTGCCAAGCTGTCCACTCTGCGCTACCAGCTGCCATAAGCATATTTAACATGTTCATATAATTATCTCCTTTAACGCTTAAAATTAAACGTCAACAATGCTCATTATATCAAAAAAATTTGTTTTTTTCAACTGTTTTATAGCAGTTTAATATAGTTTTTACTCTATAATTAAAGATTTTCCGCTCATTTCTTCGGGAACAGGCACTTCCATCATGGTTAAAAGCGTGGGCGCAACGTCGGCAAGTATACCGCCATCACGAAGTTTTTTGCCCTTAAAATCCTTGCCAACTACGATAAACGGAACTTTATTAGTAGTGTGTGCAGTAAACGGTGAGCCGTCTGCTTCTTCCATCTTATCTGCGTTGCCGTGGTCTGCCGTAACGATTGCACAACCGCCAAGTGATAAAATTTTATCTATAACTTTTTGAACGCATTCATCAACCGTCTTAACTGCTTTAACTGCTGCGTCAAATACGCCCGTATGCCCTACCATATCGCAGTTTGCAAAGTTTAATATCATAACGTCGTATTTACCACTATCAAGTTTTGCGATAGCCTTTTCAGTTACTTCATAAGCACTCATTTCAGGCTGTAAATCGTAAGTTGCAACCTTGGGTGATGCAATGAGTTCCCTATCTTCATTTTTATTGGGTGCTTCAACACCACCGTTAAAGAAGAACGTAACGTGTGCGTATTTTTCCGTTTCAGCAATACGAAGTTGAGTAAGTCCTAACGAAGAAATATATTCGCCAAGCGTGTTAGTTAATACTTGCGGTTTAAATGCAATGCGAACGTTGTTAAAACTTGCGTCGTATCTAGTAAAGCAAACGTAAGTGGGGTCGATAAATCCCGTTTTTCTATTAAAGCCGTCAAATTCCTTTTCACTCATAGCTCGTGTGATTTGACGTGCACGGTCGGGGCGGAAGTTGAAAAATATTATGCTGTCGCCTTGCTCAATAAGTGCAACGGGTTTTCCATCTTTAACCACGCAAGCGGGAACAACAAATTCGTCAGTTACGCCGTTTTCGTAAGAAGCACGAACGTATTTTCCAGCATCTTCGGTACTTTCACCTATGCCTGCCGTCATCATATCGTAAGCCTTTTCAACCCTTTCCCAACGGTTATCCCTATCCATAACGTAATATCTACCGCCAACAGATGCGATTGTACCGAAAGAAAGTTCGTCCATTTTTTCGCTGAGCGCTTTAATAAAGTCTGCACCGCTTGTGGGCGAAACGTCTCTACCGTCAAGGAAACAGTGAACGTAAACGTCAGAAAGTCCCTGTTCTTTGGCAAGTTTAATTAAAGCGTAAAGGTGGGTTATATGGCTATGAACACCACCGTCCGATAACAAGCCGTAAAGGTGAAGTTTTTTGCCGTTTTGTTTAGCGTTGTTTATAGCATATAACAAGTCTTCGTTATTGAAGAAATCACCATCGTTGATAGATTTAGTAATTCTGGTAAGTTCTTGATAAACGATTCTGCCTGCACCCATATTAAGATGCCCAACTTCGCTGTTGCCCATCTGCCCGTCGGGAAGTCCAACGTCCATTCCGCTTGCGCCTATAAGCGTTGACGGATATTCATTCATAAGCGCATTGACGTTATTGCTCATTGCGCAAGAAATTGCGTTGCCTTTCTTTTCACAGCTACTGCCGTAGCCGTCCATAATTATTATACAATTAGGTCTATTCTTCATTTTCATCTTCCTTATAAAAAGGCACAAATCGCTTTGTGCCTTTTGTGATTAACCTTTATAGTTTACAATTCCTGCAAAGTCGGTTGCTTTTAAGGCTGCACCACCAATAAGACCACCGTCAATGTTTCTCATTGCCATAAGTTCTTTTGCGTTAGATGGTTTCATACTTCCACCGTATTGAATACGGAGAGCCTTTGCAACTTCTGCACCCCAAGTCTTTTTAACAAGGCTTCTAATGTAGCCGATTGTCTTGTTTGCATCTTCTGCCGTTGCAGTTTTGCCCGTGCCGATAGCCCATACGGGTTCGTATGCGATAACGATGTTTGAAAAATCGGTAACGTCCTTAAATCCTTCAAGAACTTGTTTCTTCAATACCTTTTTGGTTTTGTTCTTTTCCCTTTCGGTAAGCGTTTCGCCAACGCAAACGATAGGTTTAAGGTCTTTTGCAAGCGCTTGTTTAAGTCTTGCGTTTACACTTTCGTCAGTTTCGCCAAAGTATTGACGACGTTCACTGTGTCCGATAATAACGTATTCAACGCCGATTTCTTTAAGCATATCTGCTGAAATTTCACCGGTGAATGCACCGCTGTCTGCCCAAGCAACGTTTTCAGCGCCAAGTTTAATCTTGCTTCCCTTAACTGCTTCTGCTACTGCCCACAAATCAGTGTATGGTACACATACTACAACTTCGGGTTTTGATTTAGCAACCAAAGGTTTAAGTTCGTTTATTAGTTCAACCGCTTCTTTTACGGTCTTGTTCATTTTCCAGTTTCCTGCAATAATAGGTTTTCTCATGTTAGTATTTCCTTTATGATTTTATTTATTGTTAAGACATTCAATACCAGGGAGTTTCTTACCTTCAAAGAGTTCAAGTGAAGCACCGCCACCGGTTGAAATATGACTCATTTTGTCAGCATAGCCAAGTTGTGTTACTGCCGCAGCAGAGTCACCACCACCGATAATTGTGGTTGCTTCTGTTTCAGCAAGTGATTTTGCTACTGCGATTGTTCCTTTTGCGAAAATCGGGTTTTCAAACACGCCCATAGGTCCGTTCCAAATAACCGTCTTTGCACTCTTAACTTCGTTAGCGTAAAGTTCAGCAGTCTTAGGACCAATATCAAGACCCATTTGGTCAGCAGGAATTGCATCTACACTATATGCTTTGCAATCAACTGCTGCGTCGATAGGATTGGGGAATTCTTTGGTAATCATTGCATCGATAGGAAGAAGAAGTTTCTTACCAAGCGATTCTGCCTTTGCCATCATTTCATTGCAGTAGCCGATTTGTTCATCGTCAACAAGTGACGTTCCAACTTCGTAGCCTTTTGCCTTCAAGAAGGTGTAAGCCATGCCACCGCCGATGATAAGAGTGTCGCACTTTTCAAGAAGGTTTGAAATAACTTTTAATTTGTCCGCAACCTTTGCACCGCCTAAGATAGCAACGAAAGGACGAACGGGGTTTTCAAGTGCGTCTGCCATAACTGAAAGTTCCTTTTCAATAAGGAAACCACAAACAGCCGTGTCAACAAAACCATATTCAGCAATTGCTGCGGTGGTTGCGTGTGAACGGTGTGCAGTACCAAACGCATCGTTTACATATATATCGCAATAGGTTGAAAGTTTTTTGCAAAGAGCTTCGTCCCTTTTTTCTTCGCCTGCCATAAAGCGAGTATTTTCTAAAAGAACAACTTCGCCGTCTTTAATATTTGCAACTGCCTTGTCAGCACTTTCACCAACTACGTCTTCTGCAAACACTACGGGTTGACCGAGTTTTTCAGCAAGTTTTTCTGCAACAGGGCGAAGAGTGAATTTTTCTTTGTCCTTAACTGCTTTTTTAAGATATTCAGCTTTTGCTGCCGCCTGTTCGCTTTCAGGAAGCGCTTCAACTGCTTTCTTTTCCTTTTTAGTCAAAGAAAAACCTTCGGTTAAAATGTTGTGGGGTTTGCCCATGTGTGAACACAAAATTACCTTTGCACCGTTATCAACCAAATATTTGATTGTGGGAAGCGCACCGTTAATACGAGTTTCATCGGTAATTTTACCGTCTTTCATCGGAACGTTGAAGTCCACCCTTACAAGACATCTTTTGCCTTTTACTTGTACGTCTTTAATAGATTTCTTATTCATACCTATTCTCCTAGATAGTTTTTATACGTTATTTTGCTATATTGCCCTATTATAATGGTCTTAAACATTATATAAAATAAATCCGCCGTTTGTCAAACGTTTAACGGCGGATATTTCTTTATTAAATTAACTTTTAAGCGGTCTTAACGTATCTATACTGCTTAATACTGAACGCAACGTTAGTTATGTGGTCGCTTACCCTTTCAAGATTAGAAACTGTTTGAAGGAAGATTGAGCCTGTTTGAGCAGTGCAAGCACCCTTTTTAACCCTTTCAATGTGACGGTTTTCAAGTTCGTGACTATATTCATCAACACTTTCTTCCACTTCTTCAACCTTGGTGAGTAGCGTTAAGTTACGGTCGTCAAACGCCGTTATTGCATAGTCGTAAAGCGTATTGAACTTGTCGGTAAGTTGTTTTAATTCTTCCTTTGCTTCGTCCGACATAGCAAGTTCTTCTTCCCTTAAACGCATTGCGTATTCCATAATATTTTCAGCATAGTCGCCTATTCTTTCAATATCGGATACAACGTGATAGTATGAACCTATCTTCTTATCGTCTTCATCGGATAAGTCTTTACCCATAAGTTTTGTTAAATATGCCGTGATGTTTTTATTTAAGTGATTGATTATATCTTCTTTGTCACGAATAACCGAAGTATTATCAACCTTTTCATCAAGTAGCATTTCAATGGCG
>JAZNFN010000107.1:0-3148 GCA_045576035.1 Christensenellaceae bacterium | reverse complement strand
ATTGTTCGTGCAAGCTGTAAAGCAAGAACTTGTAAGTCGGGTTCGGAAACGGTTATAAGCACCCCTACAATAAAGCACACAGGCATTATTATCCACAATTTTTTAGTGCGCATAACGGACGTACCAACGTATTCTCCAATAGGAGTCATCGCAGTATCAGCACCAAGTGTAAAAAGCCCCATACCTACAATTACCAAAAGAGCGCCAAAAATAAACGATAAGAACATACCGCTTTCTATCGGCACAAAAGTAAAGCAAAGCACAAGTACGATAAGCGTAATAGGCAAAACTGACGAATATGCTTCTTTTACTTTTTGTGAAATAATAGTTTTATCTTGGGAAAAATAACCGATACGTCTTTTCACAACAGCACTCCTTTTTATATTTAATTAAGTATACCAAATACAATAAAAAAAGTCAATAACAAAAAGAAAAAGTCTGAATGATAATCAGACTTTTACTTTTAAATTTATAACACCTTTGATAAGAACTCTTTAAGTCTTTCATCTTTGGGGTTATTGAAAAACTCTTCGGGTGTATTTTCTTCTTTAATTTTACCTTCGTCTATAAAAATTATTCTAGACGCAACTTCACGAGCAAAACCCATTTCGTGCGTTACGACAGCCATAGTCATTCCTTCTTTTGCAAGGTCTGTCATAACACTTAACACTTCACCAACCATTTCAGGGTCAAGCGCACTTGTGGGTTCGTCAAAAAGCATAACGTCAGGTTCCATTGCAAGCGCACGAATTATCGCTATACGTTGCTTTTGACCGCCAGAAAGTGTTGACGGATAAACGTTGGCCTTATCTTCTAAGCCAATCCTACGCAAAAGTTCTATTGCCTTTTCTTCGGCTTGCTCTTTTGTCTTAATTTTTAATTGAACAGGCGCAAGCGTTAAGTTTTGCATAACGGTAAGGTTGTTAAACAAGTTAAAGTGTTGGAAAACCATACCGATGTTTCTACGAGTCAAGTTTACGTCCTGAAAATGTTTCTTAAATAGTTCCTTTTGTGCTTGTTTATAACTTTTACCCTCTCTTTTTTTAAGCAAGTCGTTAGCTTTAATATCTAAAATCACCTTTTCATCAACTTGTTCAGCCGTCAACTCGGGGGTTTCTTTCGAATACTTTTCAAAAAGCGTTTTGTAGGTATTAGAAAGCCTAATAATATCATAATGCAAATATGGGTCAATAGGCGTTAGTAGATTTCCTTCAAACCAAATTTCACCATAAGTTGGCTGTTCAAGCAAATTCATACAACGCAAAAAAGTTGACTTACCACTGCCCGATGGACCGATTATAGCAACAATTTCACCTTTTTTGATTTCACAAGAAACACCTTTTAATACTTCAACTTTACCGAAGTTCTTGTATAAATTTTTTACTTGCAAAAGAGATTTATTATTATCACAATTAGCGTTTATCACCTGCATTTAATCTCCTTTCTATTTTTCTTTGAACCCATTGCAAACATAAAACTATAATGAGATATATCGCTGCAATTATAAATAATGGCATATATATTTTCATTGTTTGCGTTGTGATGTACGTTTGAATTTTAGTAAGTTCTATTATGCCAACGTAACCAGCAACAGACGTTTCTTTAACAAGCGTGATAAATTCATTAAACATCGTGGGAATAGCACTTTTTAGTGCCTGTGGCAAAACTATCTTCTTAAACGTCCTAAACCAAGACAGCCCTAAGCTTCTACCGGCTTCCATTTGACCACTATCAACTGAAAGTATACCGCCTCTTAAAATTTCTGCCATATAAGCACCACTGTTAAATCCGAACGTTAATGCGGCAACAAGTATACCGTCAGCAACAAACTTAATACTTGCCAATATAACAAAATAACATATAAACAATTGCAATACTACGGGAGTTCCCCTAATTACAGTAACGTATAATCGTGCAATAGCATCTAAAATCTTAATAAATATATTGCTTTTGGGCATAATGCGCACACAAGTAACTATTATGCCTATAATCAAACCTATAAGGCACGCACCTATTGCGATTAGCGCAGTATTAAGTAAACCCTGCAAATACATTTTGTATCTTGCAGACTCTATAAAACAAACATAAAAATCGTGAAACATATTTCTCCGTATTTTTACCTAAAAAGAGCCGAAGTTACTTCGACTCTTTTCTAAGTCAATTATTAATTATTATTCTTCAACGGCGTGAAGTTCGTACCATTTTTCAATTTGGTTTTTGCCGTTTTCATCTTCTTCAAGAAGTTCTTTAAGCGCAGCGTTTACTTTTGAAATAAGTTCAACGTTACCTTTCTTTGCAACTATACCGTATGATTCAGCTTCAACACCTTCGATTGTTGCATAAGCACAGTCAGTGTTTTCTGCCACTAATTGAGCAGCAACTTGCGAGTCAACGATAAGGTAAGTATTTTTACTTGTATCATTTTTAACTTCGTTAAGTGCTTGTAAAACTTGTGTAAAGTCAGCAGACGTTACGTTCCACGCTGTTTTATTTTCATCAACTGTTAATTGGCTAGTCGTACCACTTTGGAAAACAACTTTTTTGCCGTTAAAGTTTGAAGTCTTAAATACGCCGTCGTCTAATTCAGGATTACTGTCTTTAAGATATACTACCGTTTGGAACGCCCCGCCCCAATAGAAATCAGAATATTCAACTGCTTCTGCACGCGATGCTTTCCAAGAAATACCAGCAATACCCAAAGCGTTGTCTTCTGCAATACCTGCAACGATAGTATCAAACTTACCATCTACGATTCTTAATCTGTAATTATATTTATTGGCAATGTATTTTGCAATTTCCATATCTACGCCAACAATTTCGGTAGAACCGTCTACAGTGTACTCAAAAGGCGGAAAGCCAGATTCAGTGTAAACAATCAATTCTTCTCTATTATCACAAGCTGTCATACCAAACACACCCGTTAAACAAAGAATTGCCGTTACTAAAAGTGTAAAAATTTTCTTCATAATATTCTCCTTTTATTCACTTGCATTGTTTTGTGAATATATTTATATATTATTAATTATAAATTAGAAACTTAATATTGTCAAATAATTATCGACAAAATAGCACATTTTGAATAAAATTAATAAATTTTTTAGAAATAGCACAAAAAATAGTTAAACAAGCGAAAAAACAAATTTTATCC
>JAZNFN010000106.1:0-3321 GCA_045576035.1 Christensenellaceae bacterium | reverse complement strand
GCATATAAACAAACTATAACGTTAGAATTTATCTTTGCCAAATTAATTATAAAATCTTCAACAAGGGGTGCAAGTTTTATCGACGCTCTATCCCCACCTTCACCTTCCGATTGACCTGAAACACATAGTACCACAGCATCTTTTCCGTAAGCGCTCTCTATTCCGTGTCCGCTGTGAATTAAACCACCGTATTCTCTAAAACAATCATAAAATTCAAACTGTGAGCCTGTACTTTCTTTATTTAACAAGTCGCAAAGGCTTTCTATCTTATAAAGTGTCTTGGCATTTGCCGACCCGCCACCACCAATAACGGGGTCTTTAACACACGAGCCCAAAACCATTACATTACCTTTTGTAAGCGGAAGAATTCCGTCGTTCTTTAATAGGACCATACCTTCTTTTGCAATATTTACAGCGTTTTGGTGGCGCTGTTCTTTGGTAAAGTTTACAGTCCTTAACCCCTTTGCGTTTTTGGTTTTTTCTATAAGTTCTAAAATTTTATCTACACGCTCATCAATCTCTTGTTCTGTTAAAAGTCCACGTTCTAAGGCTTGTTTTAACACGCCTTTTGAATGCGGATTAGACGGCATTTCAAGGTCAAGCGTTGCCTTAACAGACCTAAACGGATTTTTAACCGCCCACCAGTCTGAAACAATCAATCCGTCGTGCCCGAACTCTTTACGCAAAACGTCGTCTAATAGCCATTTGTTTTCGGCTGAATATACTCCGTTTACAAGGTTATATGAACACATTACCGTCCACGGCTTACTCTTAGATATTACTCTTTCAAACGGAGCGAAGTAAATTTCACGCATAGTTCTTTCGTCGGCTTCGCTTGATTGATAAAGACGTTCAAAATCAAGATTGTTCATTGCAAAATGCTTTAAACTTGTCCCTATCCCCTTACTTTGAACGCCGTCTACGTAACAACTTGCAAGTTCACCCGTAAGATACGGGTCTTCTGAAAAATATTCAAAATTTCTGCCACAAAGTGGCGTTCTCTTTATATTAACCCCGGGTGCAAGCAAAACGTCTACGGCATTTTCAATACAATCGTTTGCGATAGTTTGTCCGTCCAAATACGCACTGTCTCTATCCCAACTGTTTGCAATTTGCGATAAATTTGGCATCGCCGATGCGGGAACGGTTTTATCATCTATTTTTTTTCTAAGTCCGTGCGGTCCGTCAGCCATAAAAACGCTGTCAATCGTACCGTCAAGGTCGTTCGTTTGCCAACGATTTTTACCTGTAAGCAAATCAAGTTTTTGGTCTAATGACAATTTTTTAACGTCGAATTTCATATTTTCACCTAAACGTTTTTTATTTATTATAGCATAATAACATCAAAATAAACACATAAAAACATTATAAATTATTCTCAAAAATTGATATATTAAGGTGGCACACTTGCAGAGTGTGCCACCTTAATAATAAATCAAACTTAGTATTAAAACTAATTATTACAGAAAAAGTCGGTTGAGGACGCAGCGTTTGGTTTTCTTCCAACAGTCGTGTTATCTTCTCTACGACTTCTAAGTTCAGGAACTGGGTTTGGTGCCGTTTGGTAACGGTAATCCATTCCACGACGGTTAATTTCCATCTCTATTACGTTATGCGACGGAACGATGTCTGTCGTGGGATTTACGATGCTTTGAAAACGGAAAAAATCTGCGTTTTTAGGTAGTTCTTTAATCCTGACGTAATTATCTCTGTCCGTTGTATACTGTACGGTGTCTTTAAGAATTTTGCGAACGTAATCAATATTTTCATGCAAGCATATAGGTGCGGGGAAGTTTCCGTCGGGAATAACTGACGCTGGGTCTTTCCCTTCGTACTTTTGTAAAAGTTCCGCCGCCCTGTGAAGATGTGTGATTTCAAACGACAAGTTCTCCTCCCAAAGATTTTTAATATACGGGTCGGTTTCTGTCATATAACACGACCAATACAAATAACATTCGCAGTATTCGTGCCATAAAAGCATTTCAAGCCAAGTTGAATTTGCATCCATAAGAGACTCATAATGCGTAACGTGTTCTTCTTCCACAAGCGCAATCTCTTGATAAAGTCTTCTGCCTATATCAGATGAAGCAAAGTTTGTTACGTTCATATAATAGTTCATAGTCTGCTGTTCGGCAGCCGTGATTATCATAGTGTTAAGAACTGTTTGAACGTCCGATTCTTTTGCATTAATACAGCACCTTACATTATCTTTGGGGTATCTATGATGTGCAATGGTCGGGCGACCGGGCATAATTTCGGTATATCTACCGACTAACCACTCAGCATATATCCCCTGTTCCATTTCTAATAGATTTGCATAGCGATAAAGGTGGTCAAAGTCTTCAAGAAGTGCAAAATCAAGTGCAGTTTTTACCGAACAGTCAAGTTCCCTTTTAGCAAGTTCTGCCGTAAGGTCAACGGCAAGTTGTTCGTAGCCGATAGTATGTTCTAAAATACTTTCGTCCTTTGGCTTTAATAAAGAAATTTTAAGTTGTTGTTGCTTTTCCACTTCCCTTGTCAGTGCAAGTTCACGCCTAAGTTCATTGTTACAAGTATGGCGTGCAAGTTGGTGCGAAAACCAGTTGGCTTCAAACTCCGTGCCGTTCATTAAAATTATACGGCATTTTGTATATGGGTCAACTTCCCTTTTGTTATACGGCTTTGGGTATAACTGTACCCAATTTTGCAAAGTTTTGTCAATAGGTCTAGACTTTTCGTTAAACGGATTCATTGAACTCTCCTTTAAGTTTTATTTTCCATTTAACAAGGTATGAAAATTTCATTTAAAATGTTAAAACCGCCTCGAAAGGCGGTTTTTATTAGTTTTTTTGCTTGCCAACGTTTTTTATCGTTGGAACTAATATTAGCACGTTTACTATTATGCACAATAGTTGACTTACAGGATATGAATAAAATATCATTGACAGCGACGGCGCTAGTAAGTATATACTGTTAAGCCAAATTATTCTAAACACGCACACAAAAAATATGCTTACTATCATTGCAGAAGTAGATTTTCCCAACGCTCGCAAAGAATTTATTAAAACTTCCATTATTCCGCATATAAAATATAGACTACACATAATATTAAGCCTTATCTTTGCAAGGTTTATTATATTTACGTCGTCAGTCATTATTCCGCATAATACGTCCGATAAAAGTATGACAAGTAGCCCGAATGATAACTGAAAAATAAAACTTAATATGCACGATTTTACTATACCGTTTTTAATTCTATTAGGCTTAATTGCACCGTAGTTTTGTGCCACGAACGACATACACGCAAGCGAAGTCGCTTGACCGACGGTATAAACGAAAGCA
>JAZNFN010000105.1:0-5419 GCA_045576035.1 Christensenellaceae bacterium | reverse complement strand
CTATTTATGATATAGCAAAAAAGTACATTACCCCACCAACAATAGAAAATATTGTTAAAAATGGTGCAGCCGAATTAATACTTGCTTTATTAGAACCAAAACTACAATTCACAACATCTAATAATAATGACAACAGCAATTCAAATACGCTAGTTCAAAACATACTAACCTATATTGAACAAAATCTAAAAGATGACATAAATTTAAATGCTCTTTCCAAAAAATTTGGCTATTCTACCGTGCACATTTCAAGAGTGTTTAATAACGTTATACAAATGAGTCTAACTGATTACATTAACGAACAAAGACTGTATTATATTGAAACAGAAATAAAAAATGGAAAAAAAGAAAATATAACTTCACTAATATTTGATGCAGGCTTTAAAAGTATTCAAACATATTACAGGGCAAAAAAATAAAAGAAAACTTAAAAAACTTAACAAAACAGAATAAGATAAAATTTAATAGAACATTATAACGCAGTCATCAATGAAATTAACTTAGCGATTTTTTTAAGGCAAAAAATATAAAATTATCCCAACATAAAATGGTTGACAATATATAATTCAAATGTTATAATAATTAAAAAATGAATAAACCGATGACGAAGAATAGTAGTTTAAGTTGTTTTTTATAGAGAGCCGTTGGTGGTGGAAATACGGTAAAAAAGACATAAATGAATGGACTTCTGAGGGCGAACGAAAGCAAATTTGCAAGTAGCAATCGACGGGTTTCGCACCCGTAAAAATGCGATGTATATAAAGTGTATACAAGAGAGTGGACTTTTAGTCAATTTGGGTGGCACCACGGTAGAAATATCGTCCCGAAGCACATTTTTAGTGTTTCGGGATTTTTTTAGGAGTTTTTATGAAATTAAATCAATCTATGATTTTTCGATGGCGCACGTTAAAAGATTTTAACAACTAAGCAATGTAAAGGAGTTTATTATGAAAAACGAAATACCATATAAAATATATTTAGAAGAAAAAGAATTACCAAAAGCTTGGATTAACGTGCGTGCATTTATGGATAAAAAACCTGCACCCCTACTTAATCCATCTACACTTAAACCTATGACAGAAGAAGAACTTTCTAAGGTATTTTGCAATGAACTTGTTAAGCAAGAACTTGACGATACCACCCCTTATATAGAAATTCCCGAAGAAATTCGCGATTTTTATAAAATGTATCGCCCTGCCCCACTTGTTAGAGCGTATTGTTTAGAAAAGGCTCTTGATACACCTGCTAAAATTTACTATAAATTTGAAGGAAACAATACTTCGGGTTCACACAAGTTAAATTCAGCCATCGCACAGGCATATTACGCAAAAAAACAAGGATTAAAAGGCGTAACGACAGAAACAGGCGCTGGTCAGTGGGGAACTGCTTTATCTATGGCGTGCTCTTATTTTGGGCTTGACTGTAAAGTATTTATGGTTAAGTGTTCTTACGAACAAAAACCGTTTAGACGTGAAGTTATGCGCACTTACGGGGCTAACGTTACCCCGTCCCCGTCTACAACAACAAAAGTTGGTAGGCAAATTTTAGAAGAATTCCCAGGTACAACGGGAAGTTTAGGTTGTGCTATAAGTGAAGCTGTTGAAGCCGCAAGTTCAATGGATGGCTATCGTTACGTTTTAGGTAGCGTATTAAACCAAGTACTTTTACATCAATCAATAATCGGCTTAGAGACTAAAACCGCAATGGATAAATACGGCATTAAACCGGATATGATAATCGGTTGTGCTGGTGGCGGTTCTAACCTTGGCGGTTTAATTTCTCCGTTTATGGCAGAAAAATTGCAAGGTAAAGAAGATTATCAATTTATTGCCGTTGAACCTGCTTCTTGCCCGTCCTTAACAAAAGGTGTATACGCATACGATTATTGTGACACAGGTAGGGTTTGCCCCCTTTCAAAAATGTATACCTTAGGTTCGGGATTTATTCCTGCTGCAAGCCACGCTGGTGGTTTGCGTTATCACGGAATGACACCTTCTCTTTCAGAATTATACGACCAGGGTCTTATGGAAGCACGTTCGGTTAATCAAACAGAAGTTTTTGAAGCGGCAGAACAGTTTGCAAGAGTTGAAGGCATATTGCCTGCCCCCGAATCTTCTCACGCAATTCGTGTTGCCATTGATGAAGCACTTAAATGTAAACAAACCGGTGAAGAAAAAACAATTTTATTCGGCTTAACAGGAACAGGTTATTTCGATATGTATGCTTACCAAAAATTCCACGACGGTCAAATGTCAAACTACGTTCCGTCCGACGAAGACTTGCAAAAAGGCAGAGCAGGAATACCAAAAATTGAAATTTAATAAAACAAAAAAAAAAAAAAGTCCAACAGTTGTTGGACTTGTTTTTGCATAATATCATTATTAAATTGCACGAAGATTTTTAAGCGATAAATCAAGAATTGGCGCAGAGTGCGTCAATGCACCACTTGATATAAAGTCAACACCGATATCAACTAGTCTTGCAATGTTTTCTTTTGTAACGTTTCCGCTACATTCGGTTACAGCTTTACCTGCCGTCATCTTTACAGCTGTTTTCATATCTTCAACGCTCATATTGTCAAGCATTATTATATCAGCACCAGCATCTAACGCTTCTTTAAGCATTTCAAGATTTTCCACTTCAACTTCAATTTTCCTTACGAACGGTGCATATTCTTTTGCCATTTTAACAGCGTTTTCAACACTGCCAGCAGCACCGATATGATTATCTTTTAATAGAATACCATCGCTTAAATTATATCTATGGTTACACCCACCACCAACCTTTACTGCATATTTTTCAAAAACACGCATATTTGGTGTTGTCTTTCTTGTATCGAGAAGTTTCGTTTTACTTCCGTCTAAAAGTTTTACTATTGAACGTGTATAAGTAGCAATACCACTCATTCTTTGAAGATAATTTAATGCAGTACGTTCACCAGACAATAACACCCTAATATCACCACGAACATAACCGATTTTAACGCCTTTTTTAATTTCATCACCATCTTTGCAAGTAAATTTAATTTCAGTATTTACATCTAAAAGCTTAAACACTCTTGCAAAAACATCTAGACCGGCTACTACACCGTCTTGCTTACAAATCAAATCAACTTCACCCAAGCAAAAATCTTTCATCACTGAATTAGTAGTGATATCTTCGCTTGTAATATCTTCTTTTAATGCACTTTTAATAAGTTCATCAGCAACAAGCTGCATCGTTACGTTATCCACGGTTATTTCTCTCCTTTTCTATTGCTGTTAATACCATATCTTTGTATCTTTCTTGATAATTAAAATATTCAGACTCATCAAGTTTGAAGTCGTTTATCTCATCAACCTTACTATAATCACTCATTATATGCCTTGCCGCACGCTGTGCAAAAACTAAACTTTCAAGCAAAGAATTGCTTGCTAGCCTATTTTTACCGTGAACGCCGTTGCACGCAGTTTCGCCTATTGCATATAGTCGTGACATAGAAGTGTGACTATTTCCGTCAACGTCTATTCCACCCATAAAATAGTGTTGAGAGGGAACGACAGGGATACTTTCTTTTGTAACGTCATATCCAGCATCAAGGCAATGCTGATAAATATTTGGGAAATGTGATTTTATTTCTTGCTCAGGAATTGCCTTTAATGATAGCCAAACGTGAGGTTTGTTCTCTTTTTGCATTTCCTTAAAAATCGCTTCTGTAACCACGTCCCTTGGAAGAAGTTCGTTGACAAACCTTTCACCTTTCCAGTTAAGGAGTATTGCCCCCTCACCACGAACCGATTCGGAAATTAAAAACTCTCTACCACTTTCTTTATCGTAAAAAGTAGTGGGATGAATTTGTATATAGTCAATATTTTGCAATTTTATTCCGTGTTTTAATGAGATAGCTATTGCATCACCGGTTAAGTGCGGATAATTTGTAGAGTGTTCAAAAAGTCCCCCTATTCCACCCGTAGCAAACACTGTATAGTCAGCTTCAATAATTGAATATTCACCCTTTGCATCGTGTCCGATTATACCGCAACAAACGTTATTATTGCAAAGAATATCAACCATCGTATAGTTCTCTATCAAAGTAACGTTTTCTAATTTTCTTACCGCTTCAAGAAGGTGCGAAGTAATTTCCTTACCTGTCTCATCTTCGTGGAAAAGAATTCGTGGCGTTGAGTGAGCACCTTCCTTTGTATAAACAAATTCGTCGCCGTTTTTTTCAAATCTAACGCCATATTCTACTAAATCGTTAATAACGCTTTTAGAAGAACGTATCATTATATCAACAGAATCACGATTATTTTCATAATGACCGGCTCTCATTGTGTCTTCAAAAAAAGAATCGTAATCCATGTCGTTTTTTAAAACACAAATACCACCTTGCGCAAGAAAAGAGTCGCTATTTGGGGCAACGTCTTTGGTAACTATTGTAATCTTCTTTTCTTTTGGCAAATTAAGCGCACAATATAATCCAGCAGCGCCACAACCAACAATAACAATTTCCGTTTTCATCATTCAGTATGTAATATTATTTTCCAAGTTCTAACATTTTATTTAAGGGAATCAACGCTTTTTCACGGTCAGCATCGCTAACTAAAACCTCATTTTTCCCCGTTGATAAAACTTCAACTATCTTTTCAAGCGTATTAAATTTCATATCGTGGCAAATAGGACACGGTTCGGTAAAATAGAACAACTTATTAGGGCTATCATTTTTAAGCTGATAAAGCACACCGCATTCAGTACATATAATAAATTCTTTTTTATCGCTATTTTTTGCGTAAGCAATTATGCCTTGCGTACTACCAATATAATCAGCTAAATCAAGCACTTCTTTAATACATTCGGGGTGTGCAAGAACAAGTGCATTAGGATGCTTTTGTTTTTCAATTAACACTTGTTCTGCCGTAATTTCCTTATGTTTAGGACAATATCCATCGTTTAATATAACGTTTTTTTCAGGAACTTTTTCTGCAACGTAACGCCCCAAGTTTTCATCAGGAATAAAAAAGATGTTTTTATTGGGTAACGCTTTTACAATTTTAACCGCATTAGATGAAGTAACGCAAACGTCGCTTTTAATCTTTAACTCAATAGAAGAATTAATATAGCAAACAACTGCTAAATCTTCGTACTTCGCACGAAGCCTTTCAATCTCACCTTGTTTAACCATGTGAGCCATAGGACAATCAGCAGTAATATCAGGCATTAATACAGTTTTATCGGGATTAAGCACCTTAGCACTTTCGCCCATAAATTTAACACCACAAAAAACAATAATATTATTCGGGGTGTCCTTCGCTATTTTTGCAAGCAAAAAAGAGTCGCCAACGTAGTCAGCCACAGACTGAACGTCGTCATCAGTATAGTAATGCGCTAATATTACGGCATTTTTTTCTTTTTTAAGTTTTTCAATTGTTAATTTAAGGTC
>JAZNFN010000104.1:0-11446 GCA_045576035.1 Christensenellaceae bacterium | reverse complement strand
AGTGTAACAAGTATAGGCGGGTGGGCGTTCGCTCATTGTAGTTCATTAACAAGTATAGTAATACCAAGTAGTGTAACAATAATAGATTATAATGCATTCTATGATTGTGATAGTTTAGAAAGTATAGTAATACCAAATAGCGTAACAAGTATAGGTAGTATTGCGTTCTATAATTGTAACTCGTTAATAATATATTGTGAAGCAAAGTCACAGCCAAGTGGTTGGATTAGTGGTTGGAATAGTGGTCGCCCTGTTATGTGGGGATATAAAGGGTAATGTAAATTTATCTCTGAATGACGAAAGATAAAAAAACCACGGTGGGAAAGTTTTTCCTACCGTGGTTTTAACTTTAATGTGAAATATTTTACTTTATAACCCTAACTTTGATGATGTTTTCAACTTGTGCGATGTGAGAAATTGCATCGTCAGAAACCTTGTTGTCAATATCTAAAATAGTAACTGCGTAATCGCCTTTGCTTTGGTTGGTAAGGTTAGAAATATTGATGCCTTCGTTACCAACAGTGCCGGTGATTTGAGCAAGGATATTTTGAGTATTCTTATGAAGAATAACAAGCCTATAATCAGTAGTTCTTGGCATAGAGCAAGTGGGGTAATTAACGCTGTTTACGATATTGCCGTTTTCGATATAGTCGATAAGTTGTTTAGCCGCCATAATAGCGCAGTTATCTTCTGCTTCTTCGGTTGAAGCGCCAAGGTGTGGAATACAAATAACGTTTTTAGCGCCGATAAGTTCATCAGCGGGGAAGTCAACGATATATTTTGCAACCTTACCGCTTTCCGTTGCCTTAACGATTGCATTGTTATCAACAAGTTCGCCCCTTGCGCAGTTTACTAAAACAACGCCGTCTTTCATTTTTCTAATAAGACCGCTACTGATAATGCCTTTGTTTTGGTCAGCGATATAGGGGATATGAATAGTGATATAATCACAGTTTTTAGCAATGTCGTTAAGGTCTTTAACGATTTTAACGTTAGAAGAAAGTTTAAGTGCAGCGTTTACAGAAAGGAAAGGGTCGTAACCGTATACTTGCATACCAAGGTCAAGCGCAGCGTTTGCAACCAAAGCACCGATAGCACCAAGACCGATAACGCCAAGCGTTTTGCCCATAATTTCACGACCTGCAAAGTTTGACTTGCCTTTTTCAACAAGTTTGCCAACTTCGTCGCCCTGACCTTTAAGCGTCTTAACCCAATCGGTAGCGTTGATAACGTTTCTTGAACCCATCAAAAGTGCGCAAAGAACAAGTTCTTTAACAGCGTTTGCGTTAGCACCGGGAGTATTAAAAACTACCACGCCTTGTTCAGCGTATTCTTTTACGGGGATATTGTTAGTACCTGCGCCTGCCCTTGCGATAGCAACGGTGTTTTCGTCAAGAGCGTAATCGTGCATCTTGAACGAACGGAGCATAATACCAACGGGGGAAGCAACGTCGTTACCAACGTTATAAGTTTCATCAAACACGTCGTTAATAACGGGGCTTATTGCGTTTAAGGTAAGTATATTTTTCATTTTACTTATTCTCCATTTCAAATTTCTTCATAAATTCGATAAGCGCTTTAACGCCTTCGATAGGCATAGCGTTGTAAATAGACGCTCTCATACCGCCTGTAACTCTGTGACCTTTAAGAGAAACAAGACCAGCCTTTGTCGCTTCTGCAACGAACTTAGCGTCAAGTTCTTCGCTTGGAGAAACGAACGGAACGTTCATAAGAGAACGGTCTTTAACAGCAACTTTGTTGGTATAGAAATTAGAGTTATCGATAAAGTCGTAAAGGAGTTTAGCCTTTTCTTCGTTTATCTTTTGCATAGCGCTAACACCACCTAAGTTTTTAAGCCATCTGAAAACTAGCATTGACATATAGATAGGGAAGCACGGCGGAGTGTTATACAAACTGTCATTCTTATCTTGAATAGCATAGTTAAGCATAATGGGGCAAACGGGTGAAGCGTTACCTAATAAATCTTTTCTAACGATAACGATAGTTAAACCTGCGGGGGCAATATTCTTTTGTGCGCCTGCATAGATTAAACCGAATTTGCTTACGTCAACCACTTCACTTAAAATGCAAGAACTCATATCGGTAACAAGCGTAGCGTCAGTTTTAGGAAGTTCGGTGTATCTTGTACCGAAAATAGTGTTGTTATAAGTTGTATGAACGTAGTCGATACCGTCACGGAACTTAACGTTTTTCATATCGGGGATATAGGTATAGTTTGCTTCTTTTGAAGAAGCAGCGATTGCCATATCTCCGTACTTAGTACCTTCTTCGTAAGCCTTAGAAGCGAAGTTACCGGTCAAGATATAATCGGCCTTACCGTTTTTAAGTAAGTTTAGTGGAACGGCTGCAAACTGTTGGGTAGCACCGCCTTGAACGAAAAGCACTGAATAATTATCGGGAATATTCATAAGTTCCCTAAGTAGTGCGTTAGCTTCGTCATTGACAGCCATAAACGGCTTACCACGGTGGCTCATTTCAATAATGCTCATTCCCGTTCCTTGATAGTCAAGGAGTTCCTTTTGTGCTTGTTCAAGCACGGGGAGTGGAAGAGTAGAAGGACCTGCTGCAAAATTGTATACTCTCATATTAAAACCTCACGAGTGAATTTTTCCAAAAAAACAATTTATAAAATCAACATAAAACAATATGTTTTTAAATTAACTTGTATTAGATTATACTATTATACGACTTTTTTTTCAAGTGTTTTAACCCCCTAAAATTTAAATTCTTTGATTGTCTTTTAAATACTGTTTACAATTCGGACAAAAAAGTGTATAATACTACTTATAAAAAACGTAACTAATTGCATTTATATATTTAAGGAGACTCATTGAAAGTTAAAAAACCCAACGGCAAAATTGCCGTAATAGCAAAAAACAATATAAAAGATATGTCGGTATCACAACCAAAACCCGTAAAGGATACGAAAAAAAATCTTAAAGTAAGGTTTTTAGGTGGCGTTGGTGAAATCGGCAAAAATATGACGGCGTTAGAGTTTGGTAAAGATATAATCGTAATCGACGCAGGGCTAACGTTCCCAGGCGACAATATGCCGGGTGTTGACCTTGTTATACCGGACGTATCGTATCTTCAACAGAACAAGTCTAAAATTCGTGGTATAGTTATAACGCACGGGCACGAAGACCACATAGGTGGTTTACCGTATATAATGAAAGAAATATCCGCACCGATATTCGGCACTAAACTTACTTTAACACTTATTGAAAACAAACTCAAAGAACATCGCCTAAATGACGTAAGTTTAAACTGCATAAAACCAGGCAGTGTCATTAAACTCGGGTGCTTTTCCATTGAATTTATCAACGTTAATCACTCAATCGCAGGGGCTGTGGGGCTTTCTATAACAACCCCCGTCGGCGTAGTGTTCCATTCGGGCGATTTTAAGATAGACTTTACGCCCGTAAATGGTGAAACTATGGACCTTAACCGCATTTCTGAAATCGGTAAAAAAGGTGTGCTTTTATTAATGGCAGATTCAACCAATATTGAAATTAAGGGCACTACTATGAGTGAGTCGGTGGTTAAAGACACACTTGACCACGTTTTCAACGACAACGCAAAAAGGCGACTAATAATAGCGACCTTTGCTTCTAACGTTCATAGACTGCAACAAATTTTGGACCTTGCCGTGCAATATAAAAGAAAAGTCGCTTTTTCAGGGCGCAGTATGATTAACATTGCAGAGGCGGCGGCAAAGATAGGCGAACTTAAAATTCCCGACGGACTTATTATCGACGTTGAAAAGATAAAAAGTTTTAAGGACGAACAAGTTTTAATAGTTTCAACGGGAACACAAGGCGAACCTATGAGTGCTTTAACCCGTATGGCTAGCGGTGAATTTAACAAGGTAGTTATAGGCAAAAACGACACGGTTGTTATAAGCGCTTCGGTTATCCCTGGCAATGAAAAAATGATTTACGGCGTAATAAACAATCTATATAGATTAGGTGCAGAAGTTATTTACGAATCGTTAGAACCGATTCACGTTTCAGGGCACGCTTGTCAAGACGAACTTAAAATGTTGCACTCACTAATTAAGCCAAAGTTCTTTATTCCCGTACACGGTGAATACCGTCATCTTAAAAAGCACGCGCGCCTTGCAGAAAGCGTAGGAATGCGTGAAAGTAATATTTTAATCGCCGACATAGGTGACACGGTTGAACTTAGCAAAGATACTATTAAGTTTGGAGAAAAATTTCCTGCGGGCAGTAGGTTTGTTGACGGTGTTGGTATTGACGGTGCAGACAGTTTCGTTCTTCGTGATAGAATACATTTATCGGAAGACGGTTTGGTTGTAGTAGTAGTTGGTGTTGAAGAACTTTCCGCTCAACTTACTTCGCTTGAAATTATCGGCAAAGGATTAGTGTTTAGTGAAGAAATGATAGCAGAGGCAAAAGCCAACGTTATCAATGCGTTAAAGCGTGTGGACTTACGCACCGTGCGTGACGAAACCGAACTTAACGGAATAATAAGGCGCAGTATAAAAAATTATATCTTTAAGGCAACAAAGAAAAATCCTATGATTTTGCCGGTGGTAATGGTGGTTTAATTGATTGAGCATTTATACGAATTAAGGGAAGAAGCAAAATTAGCGGGCGAACCTATATTAAGAGATAAGTCGTTTGAACTGCTGATTGAAAAAGCAAAAGAAAAACAGCCTAAAAAAATATTAGAGATAGGTGTAAACCGTGGGCTTTCAGGTATTGCGATGCTGTTAAATAGTCAAAGTTCAACGCTTACAGGCATTGAAATTGACGAAGAAAAGGTGGTTATAGCAAAGGAAAATTATAAAATTTTCGGTGTGCAAGACCGTGCTAAAATATTTTTGGGCGACGCTTCTGAAATTATCCCCGTTTTAACGGGCGAATACGACTTTATATTTCTTGACGGACCAAAAGGTCATTATTTTGAATATTTACCGCACTTACTATCCGTTCTAAACGTGGGCGGAGTATTGTTTGCGGACAACGTACTTTTTCGTGGGTACGTTGGGGATAAGGTGAAAACACCGCATAGGTTTAACACGACAAAACACAGTATGGAAAACTTTCTTACAGCCGTTACAAATTCTGAAAACTTAAAGACTGAAATTTTTGATATAGAAGACGGCGTAAGCGTTACGGAAAAACTAAGATGAAAAAAATAGAACTTTTATCACCTGCAGGTGACATGAACAAACTTAAAACAGCCTTTTACTTTGGGGCTGATGCAGTATACATTGGCGGAAAGCATTTCAGTTTGCGTGCGTTGGCGGGCAATTTTACCGATGAAGAAATGATTGAGGCCGTACAGTTTGCGCATTCAATCGGCAAAAAAGTGTACGTTACCGTAAATATTTTTGGTAGAAACGACGATATTGAAAAGGCGCAAGAATACTTTAAGTTTTTGGAAAAAATTAACGTTGACGGCGCTATTATATCTGATACGGGTTTGATTTATCTTGCACGCACAGTTGCCCCAAATCTTGCAGTAAACTTATCCACACAAGCCAATACGCTTAACTATAAAACGGTAGAATTTTGGAAAAATTACGGCGTTAAAAGGGTGATTTTAGCACGAGAATTATCGCTAAATGAAATTCAAACTATATCCGAAAAAGTTCCCGATATGGAAATTGAAACGTTCATACACGGCGCTATGTGTATTTCATATAGCGGTAGATGTTTATTATCCGATTATCGCACGGGCAGAAGCAGTAATCGTGGCGAATGTGTTCAAGCGTGCAGATGGCATTATGAAATTCGTGAAAAAGATTCAGAATGTGGTTTTATGGAAATGCAAGAAGACGAACGTGGAACTTACATAATGAATAGTAAGGACCTTAACTTGCTTGATTATATAGGTGAACTTGATAAAGCAGGTGTTTGTTCGTTTAAGATAGAAGGCAGAATGAAGTCTGAATATTATCTTGCGACGGTTGTAAACGCATATCGCCGTGCAATTGACGCTTATTATAAAGATGGCGAAAATTATAAAGGAAATTCACTGTTTCAAACCGAACTTAAAAAGACGGCGCACCGTGAATTTACAACTGCATATATAACGGGGTATAACGATAGGACGGTAAATTACGATGACAGTCAAAGTAAAGGTACGCATAAATTTATAGCAAACGTCATAGACGGTAATTTAGATAAGGAATATGCAGTTATCGAACAGCGAAATAGGTATAAGGTTGGGGACGTTTTAGAAGTATTATCACCGACTGAAAGTTTTAATAAAACGATAACGGTAACAAAAATTACCGACAAAAACGATAATCAAATTGACGATGCTAAACTTGTTCAACAGCATTTAAAACTATATACCGATATCCCGCTTCAAGCAGGTGATATACTAAGAAAAGAAAATTAAAAAGCGACCGAAAGGTCGCTTTTTCTATACACTTCATAAGCATTATTTAGTTTAATTTTTGAATAGATTAATTACGGTGGAAGTAACCATATCTTTCATAACAAAATAGTCGATATAGTCGTGTTTATCGTAAATATATTCGTGCGAAAAAGATTGAATAACGTCCATTGCAAAGTGGATTTTTTCCATTGCATTTTCAACGTTTTCACCAAGAGAGAAAAGTTTATCTGCAATCTTTGCAGTTATTTGGTCTTCAAGTGCAATAAATTGTGCGTTGACTGCTTCGTCCGTACTTGCAAGCGAGTGTAAAACTTCGTGCATTTTAGCGTGTTTTTTATGTGTTTTAATGGTCAAATCAATAACCGACGGAATAACGACAGAATAGTCAACGGGCGCTTTTAACTTTTCAAACGATTTTAAGATAGGGTCGAAAACTTTATTAATATAAATTTCAAGCACGCAAATTAAAATATCACGCTTATCTTGGAAATAGCCGTAAACAATCCCCGTTGAAACACCTGCTCTTTTAGCAATTTCAGCAGTGTTAGTGCCGTAATAGCCAACTTCGGAAAAAAGTTGATATCCAGCTTCTATTATTTTGTTTTTCTTTTCAATCGAACGCTCTTGGCGTGGTTGTCTTACTTCGTTTTTCATGTTAACATTATTATATACGATATTAACGTAAATGTCAAGCGTAAAGAATATGAAAAAAATTTCATAAATTTTATAAAAAGTTGAAAAAAGTTTCACATTTTAGTTGACATAATTTTCCCCAAGTGATAATATATTAACGTAAAAATGAAACTTATTTCACATTTTGGAGGCATTATGATAAAGTCGCTAGATAAATTTAACATAGGTGAAAGTGGGATAGTTATATCCGTTAGTGGAGAAAGGCGTATAAAAAGGAGACTGTACGATATGGGTATAACAAACGGTGCAGAGATATATTTAAGAAAAAAGGCACCGCTTGGCGACCCGTTAGAAGTAACGGTAAGAAGTTACGAGCTGTCGCTTAGAAAAAGCGAAGCAAGTTGCATAACGTTGGAGGTGATACCTAATGCTTAAATTCGCACTTGCAGGAAACCCAAACAGTGGCAAAACCACACTTTTTAACGGCTTGACAGGTTCAACGGCACACGTTGGGAACTGGCCTGGCGTTACGGTAGATAAAAAAGAGGGTATATATAAAAAAGGCAGTGAACCCGTTGCAATAATGGACTTACCAGGGATATATTCACTCTCACCTTATACACCCGAAGAAATTATAGCAAGAAATTATATACTTGATGAAAAACCCGACTGCGTAATAAACATTATAGATGCAACAAACCTTGAAAGGAATTTGTATTTAACCACGCAGATTATGGAAATAGACGTTCCCGTGGTTTTAGCGCTTAATATGATGGACGCAGTAGAAAAGCGTGGTGACCACATAGACGCAAACGAACTTGAAAAAAGATTAGGCATACCCGTAGTAAAAATATCGGCGCTTAAAGGCACGGGGCTTGAAAAACTTATGGAACGTGCTTTTGAAGTAAGTAAAGAAAAGCGCACGGGAAAGACTGTAATAGAAGATAGTGCCTTAAAACACCTTATCGGCGACATAAAAATTGCACTTGAAGGTCAAGGCGTGTTAAACCCGATGTTCCACGCAGTAAAACTTGCAGAACTTGACGAAGTTGAAGTTTTAATGCATAAAGATACGGTAAGTATGGTTGAAGCGTTCAAAGTAACGCATAGAGACGAAATTTTTGGCGACGATTTTGAAGCCTTGGTTGCAGATGCAAGATATAAATACATAACAAAATATTTTTCACCGGCACTTAAAAGAAAGAATAAGGATAAGTTCGTAGTTACGCCGTCGGATAAGGCGGATAAAATTTTAACACACAAAATTTGGGGAATACCTATATTTTTAGGTATACTATTCTTAATATTTCATTTAACCTTTTCAGAAAACTTGTTTTTCTTGGGCGGACTTTTACCAGAAGGTTGGGTTTCGCTTGAAGGCACGGCATTCGAAGGTGTGTTTGGCGCAGGTGGAATAAATTCCCCAGGCGTAATGCTTATGGGTTTAGTAGAAGTGCTTACAGGTTGGCTAAGTGAACTTGTTGCAAGCGCACTAATATCAGCACCTGCTTGGGTAACGGGATTAATTTGCGACGGTGTACTTGGCGGTATTTTTGCAATACTTGGATTTTTACCGCAAATTTTGGTACTATTCTTATTCTTTTCAATACTTGAAGATAGCGGATATATGGCACGCATAGCGTTCATATTAGATAGGGCGCTTCGTAAGTTTGGACTTTCGGGCAGAGCATTTTTGCCAATGATTATGGGCTTTGGTTGTTCAGTTCCCGCAATGATTAACACAAGAACACTTGCCGATGAAAAGGAAAAACTTGCTACTATTAGAGTAATACCGTTCTTTTCTTGCGGAGCAAAATTACCTATTTTAACGGCAGTTGCAGGTGCTATCGTTGGTTATTTTAACGTGGGTAACGTTGACTTGATAACGTATGGAATGTACGTTGTTGGAATGCTTACTGCGATAATCGCAGTAATACTTATGCGCAAAACGTCACTAAAAGGTGCAACGCCACCCTTTATAATGGAACTACCGTCTTATCACGCACCGCAGTTAAGAAATTTAGTTATGCTCTTGTGGGATAAAGCAAAGCACTTTATCAAAAAAGCATTTACTATAATTTTAGCATCCACGATAGTAATTTGGGTAATCAGTCATTTTGACTTTGGTTGGAACTATTTAGCCGATGAAAATATGGATAAAAGTATTCTTGGTGGAATAGGTCAATTAATACAACCTATATTTACGCCAATGGGCTTTGGTAGTCAGTTAGGAAAAATGGGTTGGGTATTTGCCGTTGCTGCAATAACCGGACTTATTGCAAAAGAGAACGTAGTATCAACCTTAGGTACGCTTGCGGCTTGTTTAGTATCAAGTGCGATTGTAGACGTTGAATCGGACGGTGGCGTTGGTGCTGTTTCTATAATGATTCAGGCAACGGGCATAACGCTTCCTGCACTGCTTGCTTTTATAGCCTTTAATATGACAACGATTCCGTGCTTTGCTGCGGTTGCAGCGGCAAGGGGCGAATCGGTTAAAAAAAGAACGTTTAACTTTACGCTTTTGTTTTGGCTTGTAACGTCGTTTATAGTTTCTACTATTATATACTTAGTGTGTAGTTATATTTGGACATTGCCAATAATTATAGTCCTTGCGATAGCAGTATTCTTTGGAATATCGTTGTACGATAAAAAACAATCAAAAAAGGTAAAATAATATGCAACCGATAGAAATAATAGTTATAGTTGCTTGTGTGTTAATAGTTGGCGGAGTAATTGCTACGTCCATAATTAACAAAATGAAAGGTAAAACTTCTTGTGGGTGTGATTGCTCAAAATGTTCGGGGTGTTCAGCGTGCAAGAACGTTAATAAAAAAGAAGACACAGCAAACAAGAAATAATAAATCACTAATGTATTTAACCCCGTTTCCGTTTGGTTTCGGGGTTAAATATTGTTTGAAATTTTAAATCTTTGTGCTAAAATAATATAAAAGGAGAAAATATGGTTAAAAAGTTTACAGTCGGTGGAATGACCTGTTCAGCGTGTTCGCAAGGCATAGAGCGCAACGTAAAAAAACTTAATGGTGTAAACGACGTGAGTGTTTCGCTTATGGCAAAGCAAATCACGGTTGACTTTGACGACCGAATTTTATCCGACCAAATAATAATTGCAACGGTTGAAAAGCTAGGGTATACGGCGTACGAGTTTGGCACTAAAAAAGAAGATAAGTTTTATAGTGTAAGAAAACTAAAAAATAGATTTTTAATTTCTTTATTCGTTCTTATTCCGCTTATGTATTTTTGTATGGGCAAAATGATAGGACTGCCCGTATTAACAGATAACAGAATAAATTTCTCTATACAATTTTTGTTGGCTTTAACTTTAATTATTATTAACCGTCAATTTTTCATAAACGGATTTAAAGCAGTAATGCACGGCGCACCGAATATGGATACGTTGGTGTCGTTAGGTTCAGTGTCGGCATTTATTTATAGTACGGTATTAACAGTGCTTTTATTTATAGGGAAAGACAATTCAAGCCATACTTTTTTTGATGGTTCGGCAATGGTTTTAACCTTAGTAACGCTTGGAAAGTGGCTTGAAGAACTCTCAAAAATCAAGACGGGCGATGCGGTTGAAAAACTTGGTTTGCTTATTCCTAAAACTGTAAACGTATTAGTTGACGGCGAAGAAAAAACCGTGCTGACGTCAGAACTTAAAGAGGGGGACTTAATAATACTTAAAGCAGGCGAATACGTTGCCGTTGACGGAATTGTCGTTCAAGGCACGGCAGGGATAGATAAGTCTGCGATAACAGGCGAAAGTATTCCCGAAGAAGTTTTTGTTGGTATGAGTGTAAGTTCGGGCAGTATCGTTAAGGACGGATATATCGTCATAAAAGCCGAAAGGGTTGGCGAACAAACGTTATTTAGCAAGATTATTGAAATTGTACGAACGGCAGGGGCAAGCAAAGCACCCATACAAAAGTTTGCCGATAAAGTTGCTGGCATTTTTGTTCCCGTAGTTGCTTCTATTGCTATTTTAACCTTTATAATTTGGATTAAATTATCAGGTAATGCTTATACTGCGTTTAACTTCGGTATAAGCGTATTAGTTATCTCTTGTCCGTGTGCTTTGGGGCTTGCAACACCCGTAGCCGTTATGGCTGCAACGGGGCGTGGCGCTTGGGAAGGCGTGCTGTTTAAGGATGCGGAGGCACTTCAAAACGCTTGTAAAATCAATTGCGTATTGCTTGATAAAACTGCAACTATAACGGTTGGAAAGCCCAAGGTAACTGATTATAAATTGTTTTCTGACGTTGATAAGGCAGAAGCATTTAATATTGTATCAGCACTTGAATCAAGGTCAAGTCATCCGCTTGCCGATTGCATAATAGATTTTTGTGGAAAAAGCGCCCTAACCGTAGACCAATATGAATACGTTACGGGTAAGGGTATG
>JAZNFN010000103.1:0-12132 GCA_045576035.1 Christensenellaceae bacterium | reverse complement strand
CATATTAAATCTATTTTCTGTGCCTTGTGGGAAAACAACTTTCTTTAAGCTTGTACAGCCACGGAAAGTGCAGTCACCAATACTTGCTAATTTTGGCAAGTTGAGTTCTTCTAATTTGCTACAATTTTGGAACGCATAACTGCCCAAAGCAATGCCCGCTGGAAAGCTTATCTTTTCAAGCACTTTATTACCACTAAACGCATAGTCTCCAACCTTAACTACTTTATGTTCACCCGCGTCAGCAGTAATAGTTTGTGGAATAACAAGCTCTTTTTCAGAATAGTTCGTTCCATTAACTAAAATATAACCGTCTAATTGTTCGCTATATTCGTATTCAATAGCTTCGGGTTCTTCTTTACCACAAACAACACATTCTCCATCTTGATAAATATGTCTTTCTATGCTCATGTTTTCGTGATAACCATCGTGGTTATACAAAGACACGGTAAATTCTTTTGCCGTTCCTGCGTTAAACGTCTTAGTTACGGGAGCGCCCACATAAGGATGTCCTACACCCGTAGGAACGCCGTCAACAAAAGTCCAAGTTCCTTGCGTTGTGCCATCTATACTATCCGTGTAAGGTCCGCCAAGCTTTGAAGCGCCCATTAAGTATGCCTTACCCGTAAGTATAACGTTTTCAGAATGAGCAGAAAATCCGGTATACAAACGATTGCCCTCAGGAGAAGTTATCGTATCCATATCAACATAAATAATTGCTTGCGGAACAAATAGTGAGTTTCCGTCAATTCTAAATGAACCGTACATAACCTTAAACGTACGACCTACGATAATAGTTTTTAATGCGGTACAGTTGTAGAAAATATCTGAGCCGGTTGTAAAGCCGTCCATTCCATCTGTTCCACCAAGATAACTTACGTTTCTAATATCAACGTATTCAAGCGAAGTACAAGCACCAAATACCCAATGCCCCAAATTAAACTTATTTTCTTCACCTTTGGGGAAAACAACTTTCTTTAAGCTTGTGCATCCATAGAACGCATCGTTACCTATACTTGTAAGTTTTGGGAAGTTAAGTTCTTTTATGCTTGTACAACCTAGGAACGCTCTATCACCGATAATAAGACCTTCTGGGAAGACGATGCTTTCGATATATTCATTGTTCTTAAACGCCTCTTCCATTACCTTTATAACCTTGCGCTTACCATACGCACCTTCATATTCTGCTGGGATAACAAGATTTTTATCAGTAAAGTTACTGCCGTCTGCCAAAATATAGCCGTCTTCTGCTTTATTATATTTGTATCCATTAACGTCGCTTTCAGTTTCTCCACACGAACAAACGCCGTCAACAAAATTGTGTAACTCTGTGCCCATTAGTTCGTGCCAGTTGTTCCACGAATATAATGAAACGGTAAATTCGTTATCTTTACCCGAGTTAAACGTAACGCTAACCTGCTCACCTAAGCGTGGGTGACCAACCCCAACGGGCTTACCGTCAACCCATTTCCAAGTGCTGTTTGTCGTTCCGTCTATATATGTTATTCCACCGTATGAGCCGATGCCGTTTATATAAGCTTTACCCAATAAAATTATATTCGTTGAATCAGCGGAAAACCCAGTGCTTAAATTACTACTTTGCTCTGACGTGAACGTATTCATATCAACGTAAAGCATTGCCTTTGGCGTAAATTGACTTAAAAGGCTAGTATCAACAGCAAACTGTCTACTTTCAACACGGAAACGTCTACCTACTATAACGGTTTCTAACGCTGTACAGTTGTAAAAAATATCCTTGCCCGTGGTAAATGTTACATGTCCTATGGTGTCTTGGCCACCAAGCACGCTTATATTTCTCATATCAACGTACTTTAACGCAGTACAGTTTGCAAATACGTTGCTACCAATATTGCACGCATTCTCTTTGCCCGCTTCAAACACTATCTTTTCGAGTGACGTACAACCAGCAAACGCATTAGATTCAAGACCTGTAAGTTTTGGGAAATTTATTTCTTTAATTGACGTACAGTTTTCAAACGCTGAAGCACCGATTTGCATATTATGTCCAAACGTTACAAGTTCAAGTGAACTGCAACCCTTAAATGCGTTCTTACCGATTGTGCTATTTTCATTGAAATTTATTTCTTTAAGCGCAGTACAACCTTCAAAAGCACTTTCGCCGATATTAACAAACTGTTCACCAAAAGTTACGCTCTCAATTTCCGTATTATTAAAGAACGCATTATCGCCTACGCCTATGACTGCCTTTTCGCCGTACAATCCGTTTACCGTTGCAGGAATAACCATATCCTTAGATATTTCTTCTTGGGCAAATTTATTTATAACGTAACCGTCTGAAAGAAAATCATAAGAATATTTATCTGACGTGTTACACTTTCCACAAAAACCGTCAACGTATTCGTGTTCTTCAACAACAGGTTTGTTGTCTAAGCCATAATGCCAAGTTTCGCACATATATGGTTGTTCTACATCACGAAGATATGCCGTGCCAAAAATTGCGTTACTACTCAAACCTAAGTCAAAGTCGTCGCCTATCTTATCTCCCAACACATACGCTACACACTTTTTGTTCATCTTTTCATCAGAATAACTAAACACTGTACCCACAGCATTGAAGTTCGGGTTGACGAATACAGACGTTACAGCGTCGCATAAAGAAAACTGGGATCTCCCCGTAACAGTCGTACAATCTGGTATAGCAACTGTTTCTATCTTATTACAACCATAGAAAGCATAGTAACCAATATCAGTTATACCCTCTAAGTTTACACTTATAATTTGATAACTGTTCATAAACGCACCCGACAAAATGTAAGTTACGGGTTTTTCACCATGAACACCGTCGTTATAAGTACTTTTAACGTCAACTACTGTTGAAATGATTTCGGGGACAAAGCCTGCAACTTCATAACTATCGCTTTCTTGGTTATAGAAATATTCCAAATCATTGCTTTTAATCGCACCACAAATCGTGCAATTTCCATTTGCGTAATTATGTTCGTTTATCTTTGCCTTACCGTTTACATAAGACCAAGTGAAACATTCATTATCTTGACTATAAAAATACTTAACTTCCTTAAACAAATTATTTTGGTCATTGTTTACCAAGTTAAAGTCTGCACCAACACTATCGCCCTTTATAAGTAACGTGCAGTTATATGCTAAATCTAATTTTTCGTTATACGCAACCTTACCTTGCAAACTAACGTTTGGATTTACAACCATCGTTTGAACGGCAGACTTATATAATGCTTGGCTAGGTAATTGTGTAACGCCCGGCATTTCAAGATGTTTTAATTTTACCGTGCAATAGAATGCGTTTATACCTATTTCCGTAACGGTTTCAGGTAAAACTATGGACGAAATATTGAGAATGGATGCACCATATCTGTCTGCTCCTGAAATAAACGCTTCCGATTCTACTTTAACAACGTTCTTTAATCCGTGAACGCCGTCGTTGTAGTATTCTGGCACAACTATTTCCGTTCTGTCAAAGAAGTTGCCCAATCCTTGCAAAACGTATCCGTCTTTTTGTGCGTCATACTTATATGCAAGTCCGTTTTCATCGTGAGCGCCACAAATTGAACATTGACCGTTGATAAACGTGTGAGTCATATATTCAACGCCACCGTCTTGGTTGTAGTGCCAAGTAACGTTAGAACAACCATTATCGTCATAGTAAGCAACCTTGCCTGTAAAACCAAAGTTACCGTTAGAGTGGCTAACGCTTACGTTGCTTTCACTTTCGGGGGCGCAAACTAAAACGTCACATCTTGCCGTATAATCGGCTGCGTTAGTCTGTGAGCAATAGAACACACCGCCCGTAACAGCAAAGTTTTTGCCTACGAACATTTTTTGAAGCGAAACGCAACGATAAAAAGCATTGCTTGATTGACTTGATAATTGCTCAACGCCCGTCATAGTAATTTCTTCAAGTGCTGCACAAGAATAGAATGCTTCACTTCCTATTGTAGTAACGCTCTCGGGAAGAACTACTTTTCTTAAATAAACTAAGTTCTCAAATGCACCGTTGCCGATAGCGGTAACAGGTTTAAGTCCGTTCTCACCGTCATCAAAAGAACTTCTAATATATATTTCTTTATTTGCTTTTATATAATCTGTCGTTACGCCAGTAACATCATAAGAATTAGTCGACTTATTAAACGTATACTGTATATTTTCAGTTTGGCTTTGACCACAAACTTGACATGCACCGTCTTTATAAGAGTGGGGCGCAATATAATCGTTATCTATAACGAATCGTTCGCAAATTTGACAAACAATCTTTGCACCGGTAACTTCTTTACAATTTAAAGGTTTATCCAATTCAACAACTGATAAATTATGTTTAATTTCAATAGTTGAATAATCACCGTCGTAATAAGCGGTAGAATCTTTTGCAAGCGCACGAACACTAACCTTAAAATCAACTAATTGTTCTGCAAGGCTAGCACAATCTACGGTAGTTTTATCCGTTTCAAACCAGTTGGTATTGTTAAATTTAACAGCATAAGCCTTTGCACCTTCGACAGCACCCCAAGAAACCGTCCCGCAATTTTCTACTGATAAGGTTGGCAAACCGAGTATTTTTGCATTGCCGTCCATAACTCTAACGTTACAAATAGCCTTTGCTTTTCCAAACGATACTTCAATTACTGTGCTACCAACGTTTTTAGCAGTAACAACCATCGTTCCGTTTTGTTCGGCAATATTAACAACACTATCATCTAAAAGTTTCCAAGTAGGCTTTAATGCGGATAATTGACCGTTTTCATATAAAGTAGCCGTCACTTTTTTGTTATCACCCACTTTTAACGAGATATCCGTGTAGTCTAAAACTACGTTATACACCCTTTCAGTAACGTAAAATTTAACTTGATATTGCTTGCCTTCATTGCTTAAAACAACAAGTGTTTCACCGATATTGCTAGCATAAACAACACCGCCATCATTAACCGAAACAACTTGTTCGTTTATAGAATAAAAAGTCCAATCGGTTTTATCTTCTATTTGCTCAAAACCGTACGTTTCTCCAACTTCCAACCAAACGTTCTTAGGCAAGTTAATATCGTTATTTTTTGCAAAAACGCTGTAACCTACAAACAAACAAGCACACGTTATAATTGAAAGTACTATTATGAATATTTTTTTGATTTTCCTTTTCATATTAACCTCTAACTACACTTCGACGACGTTAATTAAGCACTCTGCACTAGCCGTGCCGAAAGTAACTATCAATTTGCATTGACCAACCTTTTGTGCCTTAAATATCAATTGTTCACCTTCAATCTCAAACGTTCCTAAGTTTTCAGACAATTTAAACGTTGCCCCTTCGGTTACAATTAATCCGTTCCTTACGAACACCATTTTAATAGAATTTTCCGCACCAACTAAAATATTGAATTGCGTTTGGTCTAAACTAACCGAGAACGTTTCTTGTTTTACTGTTACCTTACAGCTTTGTTGCTGTTGACCTGCTTTTACAATAATAAAGGTTTCACCAACAGATTTTGCCGTGACTAAACCACCGTCGTTCACACTCGCTACGTCAGAGTCAAGCGAAACGAATATAATCTCGTCGCCTACGGTAGAATAAGCCTTAATTTGCTTTGTTTGACCAATATATAATTCTAAGTTTGCATCACTTATTTCCAAACGAGGTAAAATTCCACCGTTATTACTAGGTGCAGGCTGTGCACACGCACCTAACATAAGCATACACGCACTTAAAAGCATTAATAAAATAACTTTAAGGTTTCTCATATAAATCTCCTTAAATTACGATAGTGCTTAAACCCGAAGCAGAAGTCATTTTATACTTACTGAGTAAATATTTAAGTTCTGCCCTTTCCTTAGCCACTTGTGCATCAGAGTAGTATGACGGGAAAGAGGTAAAGTTTACAAACCTAATAAACATAAGTTCTTTATTGCAGTTTTCCGCAAAGAATTCCGCTTCTGCCTTTGACACGTTAGCCGTTTGACTAGCAATGTTCATAGCCGACCTTAAAAGCGTTTCCATTCTTTGCATAAAGTTGCGTGGCCAGTTATCACTAGTAGTATACTTGCTGTAAATGCTCGTACAAGAGTTTCCGTTCTTTTGTTCCATCCAATCGTAATGTTCTTCAATTTCGTCAAAGAACTGTCTCATCGTACTCGCCGCATCGCCGTAATAGTGTTCCATAAAGTCGTTAATCAACATATCTTGGTCTAATTCAAGGTCCCAAGCAAGTTTAGATTTAACGTAAATTCTCAAAGCCGCAAAAGGTTCTAATCCATTTTCAGTTGCATTCTGTTCAAGAACGTAATCAACGTTGTTTTTATCAAACTGTTTATACGTTTCGTGGAAGCCTTTCCATTCGTCACAGTAAAATAGTTTACCAGTATCGTAATAACCATAGCTGTAAATTAAAAGATTGTCTGTAATAGTTGACCAACCTGTTAATCCTAAACCATACACTTCGTTCATACTACAACCGTTTTCTCCGCCAATGGGGTGAGTTATGCACATGTGCATAGGTGTGTAGCAAGCCCCTGCATTGTGCCTTAAAACTACCGATGGGTCTTTGGGCGTGGGTACACCGTCTTTATCATAATTTACAGGTGCATTGACGTATGCTTCGTATGCCAAGGCAGTAAAGATAACGTCTTCATACTTGTGTTTATCACATTCGTCGTAATGCTTTTCAAGCCCTTCGGCAACCTTATTGAAGAATCTGTTCATTACGCCTGAAACGCCGTATTTTGCATAACCTTCTACACACAATTCACACTGACAGCACGCTTGGTTATCATAACCACCAAACATAATGTAAGGCGAATCGTTTATGTGAAGTTTATCGATAGCCGTTTGTAAAACTGCTTCCCACATATCAAGTCCGTCAGTTTCCATAATTTGACTGTAACAAACTTGACTATTCCCATACCACTGAGGATAATCTTTTTGGTATATTGCAGGGTCAAGAAAAGCTTCTACTGAGTGACACCAAGTGGCAAAATCTTTTTCGCCCCCTACGTTAATCGCACCGTAAACACCCGTGTTGTCTTTAACAGGTATATATAAACGTGCTGCTTTTTCCGCACTTTCAAGACCGGTTACTTCATAGTATCCCGTAACGTATTCAAGGTTAGGTTCATAACTATAATCAATGTCAAGAAGCGGTAAATTTGCTTTATACTCATAGTCAATGCAGTCTACTGCATACGCTTGAAAGCCGATTGAATAATATAAGAATTTATAAACGGCATACATCGTGCCTTTATCAGTAGTTTGACCAATCATATAAACAGAACTACCATCAGTTTTAATTCTTGGTGCGTTTCTTGGCATTTTTGCATCAAGTTTTATACCGCTTTGTCTAAACAAATTAGTATTGCCAACAGACAAGAATTTCAAGCTATCCGCTTTGTCTGGGTCAACCGCTGTATCGCTAACGATAGGCAATCTACAAGTGGTTGAAAGTTCCAAAAACTGTTGTAATTCCCTTGCCGCAAAACTTTCTTGATACGAAGCATCTGCCGGAACGATAATCTTATATTCACTATATCCGTTATTAATTAAAGTAACGTCCTTACCGTTTTCTTTTTTAATTTCATAACTTAACGGCTCTGCGCCAACGTTCACAGTAGAATTTTCAGTAGGGTTTTGAGGCTGTTCACCGTTTTGACAAGCAGTAAACGAAAATACTGTTAAAACACATAACGTAAACGATATAATTTTAATTAGCCAACGTTTCATTCTACGGTTACCTCCATTTGATATACGGTGTAATTTAAGCTTGAATCAATAGCGACGTAACTTACTTTATACACGCCCTTTTGGTTAAACGAATATACATACTTGCCTTCTTCGTTTTTCAATATAATAACTCTTTTTCCCTTAGGCATAGTAACGTAAACGTACAAGTTGTCCGTAGGGTCGCAAGTTGCATTAGGTAAAACGGTTTGCTCATCTAGTTTTGCACTTGAAATATCACCTTCAACTGATATTTTTGGAGCATTGAAAGAAAGAACTCTTATAGAAGACGTTAAGGTTGAAATATTATTCTTTTCATCTCTTGCTGAATAAGTCAACGTATAAGTGCCGGCTTTTTCTAAAAATACTTGTGCATTTTCATTATAAACGCCGTTATAAACCACTTTGCCATCGGGGTCAGTTAGTTTAATGCTTAAAGTAGCTTTTCCACAAACATCATAGCAATTTGCAGGTGCAATAGTGTAAACGTCGTTAACATAATAGGTAGAGTTAAGCACAAAATCATCTGAATAAGAGATTGCAGGTGCAATTCTATCAGTAAATCTACCCATAACCGTCTGCAACGAAATTTTAGAAATTTTAATTCTTGTTTGCGCTTTTATTCCTTTACATTTTAAACTAATATACGCAAAGCCACTACTAAATCCATTAAACTCATCGCCGTCCACGGTATGTGTTAATTTTAATAGTTGCCTTGTCGTGTTACCGTCTACGATACCGTTAGTTTTATGGTCGTATGCGATGTTGAAAATCAAGTTTTCGTTTGCGCCCCACAAGTCTGTTTCTAACGTTGCACAATACAGCCCGTTATTAAATACAGCCGTAGTTAATACACCGTTTACAATTTCTTTTTTAATTTCAATAGCAATCTGTTCACTGCTATTTTTAGAGTCGGTCATCGTAATAACGAAAGAACTAAAATTCGGGTATGCGTTAATAGTTGCAAAACTCAAATTTAAATATTTATGGTCAATCGCCTTTCCAAAAACCATTTCAGCCGTTTCCCTGCTTCCATCAGCAATTAGCTGATAGTTTGACTTTGAAACGTCTTCATATTTTTCAAAGTTGCTTGTAAAACCGTCAAGTGCAAGGAAACTGTCGATGTAATCGTTGCACGGTACAACTTGTCCGTCAGGTCCATTAACGTAAGCATACTCACCATTATCTTGTCTTGAAGCAATTCCATTAACTTGAACGTCAAAAACGTATTCTGTAACGCTGTTACTGTCAAGCGGATTTACGGCAACGTATTTAACCGTGTGCTTGCCGTGCGTTTGTGGAACGTAAGACATAGTATCAGTTATATCCAAATCGTCAAAGAATACTTTAACGGGAACGAACGTGCTTTGTCCGTTCACGGGAGAAATCGCACTAACTCTGGGTAACGTTACCATTTCCCCCAAAATATTAACGGGTGAAATATACGGCTTTTCCATTACGGGTGCACCAAAATCAACACATTCAACGTTATAAGAAAACTCTTGTGGGACACACGACCAATCGGTTAAATAGTATATGACCGAATAAGTCCCAACAGAATTTGCGATAACGTAATCGTAATCTCTTGACGACTTTAATTCAATTTCTTCGCCGTTAAATAGTACTTTAACTTGCGCAGAAATATAGCCCATTCCGCCATAATATTTTGAATCGCCAACTATAATTCTTTGTCCGCACTGTACTGAACTTTGTATGTTTTCAGGGAAAACGCAGGTTATATTCTCATAATCGTCAACAACGTTTATTTTTATAGTTTTGCTTTCAAATAGATTTGCAGTTTCTGCTTGATACTTGATAAAATATTCGCCTACCTTAGTAGGTGTAAACGTGTTTTCTTTAATACTGCAAGTAACACCGTTTTCGTCATAAACGATTGCGCTAACGTCTTTTATTTTACTGCCGAAACTGTCGTACGCATAACAAGTGAACACGGGATACTTTTTGTTTACAACTGCGTTTGGAAGACTATTTTCAGTATAACCCAAAGTATCTATATCAAAAGTTACGTCATTAGGATACACCGTATTCTTACCAGAAAGTTGATTGCCACCAATAGAAGTAATCAACAAATTAGACATAGGTGAACCCCTAAAATTTTCAATTTCTATGGTAAGACGCACTAAATTAGCCGAAAAACCCTGCCAAATATTGTCCTTATCAACGAAATATTCGTCATCAAAATCCATACATAGTAAGGGTGCATATTCAGGGTACGCCCTTGCCCAAACTTGTTTTTGTTCGGGAACGTAAGATAGCCTTGCCATATTAGTTTTTCTTTGTCCACTGAGCGAACCGTAAAGCGACGACATAATTTCCGTTCCAACGTAATAAACCTTTTCGTTATCAACGTTATAACCTACGGGGTCGTAATCCCCGCAAGTAGAAGCGGTTATATCTTGGTGCTTAGAAGGTCCGTAATAGTGACTTGCATTGGTAGATTTAATAGTAATATAATTGCTATCATCATAAATATCGGTAAGCGTAAAGACAATGCTATCAATTTCTGCTTGACCGTCCGTTTCAACGTTAGCAATGTATTCAATAAAATAACCGTACTTAGTTAAATCTGCCAAATTTATAACTTGATTATAGGTAATTTTTCCACCACGAACAACGTGAGCATTTACGCCGTTCACGTTATAGTCCGCCCAACTACCAACGTCAACGTTGGAAGTTATGGTTACCCCGTCCCCAGCGGTAAAAAGGTCGGCATAGTCGTTGATAACAACTTCAAAGCCCACTTGATTTTTATAAACCGTTCCGTCTTTTTCAAGCGAAAAGTCAACGGTGTAGTTACCCATAGTATCTAAAACAACCGAACCATATGAAGAAGTACGCCCGTCAGGATATTTGACCGTGCGTTCCATCATATAATAGGTTCCATTAATTTCAATTTCACAATTGGGAAGAGTCAACTCTGTCCCCAAAGCATATTCTTTTTGCAAAGTGTAAGTAAACTTGTATTCGCTTTGCCCTGCGCTTGCAAAAAAACTTGCCGTTGCAAGCGTAAACATAAATACGCATAAAATCATTAATATACTTAATGTTCTTTTCTTTTTCATTGTTCCTCCAATTATTTTAATGAACGGCATCGGCGTTGCCGATGCCGTTCATTAGGCATAATTCCACCTTAAAATCTAGTATAAATCAAATCGTATAGTTTTTATTTTTTTGTAGTAGCATTATTATTCAGCATTTCCACAAACGGTACATTCTCCGTCTACGTAATCACATGGTTCTACCGGAACGGTTTCCCACCAGCCACTATAATCATATCTTACTACTTCGTATTGACCGTTAGTGCCATTAAACGTTGTCGTTACCTTAGTAGTACCTCTAAATGCGTGACCAATTCCTTCTGGTCCATTTTCCGTCATCTTCCAAGTGCCTGCCGTTACGCCGTCTTCATACGTTATTCCATTAAAAGTGCCTATTCCGTTAATATACATTCTGCCAGACAAAATAACGTTTGAACCACCATCGCCCATACTTAACTGAGTTGTTCCTGATTGTGAGGAAGCCTTCGTTTTCATATCAACGTATAAAATTGCCGTTGCATTAAACTCGCTTAAATCAGTACCACCCATACCAAACTGTCTATTATATACAACAAATCGATTAGGTACTATAAACGTTTTAAGACTTACACAACCATAGAACAAATCGACACCAGTAGTATATTCATACTTAACGCCTTCTGCATCGGTATAGTAATCTGTTCCACCAAGCGTAGCCACGTTCCTAATGTCAACGTATTCTAAGGACGTGCATAAACCAAACGCCCAGTCTCCAATATTAAATGAGTTTTCTCCACCTTTCGGGAATACTACTTTCTTTAATCCAGAACATCCTTCAAACGCACAATTACCAATTCCTGCAAGTTTGGGGAAGTTAAGTTCTTGTATGTTCGGGCAATACCCAAATGCGTATATACCTATTTCTATTCCTTCGGGGAAAGTTACTTGGGTAATCGTTGCGTTGTTTCTAAATGCTTCTTTACCTATCGCAACAACTTTTTCACCTTTATAGGTTTCAGGGATATTAACTACTGAGCCTGTAAAGTTGTCGTCACTTACTAAAACGTATCCGCCTTTTTCTTCACTATATTCATAAGTAAGAGTGCCGAATTCGTTGTGTCCGCAAATTGTACAAACGTTTTCAACGTAATTATGTGCTTCTCTCTTCATATTTTCGTGATAAGAACTTTGAACGTATATCGTGGCACTAAATACATTTTCAGTTCCTTCGTTATAAGTGTAGGTTGTTGAACTAGTACCTATGCTAGCGTGCCCTACTGCAACGGGCATTCCATCTTCACCCATATACCAAGAGCCGTTTTCACCATCTACGATTTTACCTAAATCGCCTGAGAGAACTCCTTGACAACCTCTCATATACAC
>JAZNFN010000102.1:0-29786 GCA_045576035.1 Christensenellaceae bacterium | reverse complement strand
GTTTCACTAACGCTTTTACCTGATGACATTAAATCCACTGCTTTTGTGCAACGATATGTGTTTAAATTATTAAATACGGTCTGACCTGTAAATTTTTTAAATTCTTTGCAGAGGGTATATTTATCAATTAAAGCAAATCTTGAAATATCGTCTAGCGATATTTTTTTGTCGTAGTTTTCGCGAATATAAAACAATGCTTGTTTGATAGCGTTTAAGTTTTTTGTTTGAGATAAGTTGGATTTTTTTAAGGTGGAGTGAAAAGAACAAATATGGATTAACAATTCTAATAATAATTTATTGAGACACGCAATACGCATAGGTTGTGTTTTTTTGTGCTCTTCATAAATATGCGAAAATAAAATGTTCAATTTGCAATCTTTTACGACAGGAGAAAATGAAAGGTTGTTATAATCAATATCCATCAGTTCGCAAAATCCAGTACTAATAATTATGCAAGAATAAGTGATGGAGGTATTGCTGAAAGTATAATGAATAGAGTTGGACCCAATGATTGCAATATCGTTTTCGCAAAATGGATATTCTTTCCCGTCAATTAAAACTGCGCCTTGTCCTTTGGTGCAAAACTGAATTTCAATATTATCGTGCCAGTTTTGTTTTTCACTATAAGTTGTAGGTGTTCTAACTATATCTGCATTTAAAACGAATGGTAGTTTATTTGTTAAGTTCCCATATTTTTCATAACGTGTTTGCATAATTTTACCTTTTTATTCAATATAGTGCTAAAATATCCCAATATAATTGCTTGCTTTAACTTAAACTTGACAATATAATTATAATTATTAAACAAAAAATTGTCAAGGAAGTTTATTATGTTTGCGTGGCTTTTTGGGATAGGCGCAATATTATCGCTTTATTCAATGTATCAGCAAAAAGGCAGGAAAATGTTGTTAGCGATGAAACTTTGTGCTGATATATGTTGGGTGTGGCATTACTTCTTTTTAGGAGCAATTGCAGGAATGATACCTAACTTTGTGGGTATTTTTAGGGAACTTGTTTTTATAAATAGAAAAAAATACAAATTCGCAAATATACCACTCTGGCCAATTTTGTTTATTTTGTCAAACATTACGTTATCTGTGTTGTCTTTTGAATTTTGGTTTGATGTTTTGCCTATTGCAGCTTCGGCATTTGTTACTATCTCACTTTGGATAGATAATCCAAATCTTACCAAAGGCATATCTGTTCCAGTAGCGCTAGCTTTTTTAATTTACAATGCTTTGGTTTGCTCTTATATTGGCGTAATAAATGAAACAATATCAATATTTTCAATATTTGTATTTTTTAATAAAGTAAGGAGAGAAAAAATGAAAAAGAAATTGTTATTTAATGAAGATTTTAAAACGGAAAAAAATTTAATTATTAGAGAAGGTGCGCCTATTGAAAACATACGCAGAACAATTACAAGTTCTGTTTCTAAACAAGTGATAGAACGGGGGGAAGCATTTGCAAACGAAATTACGCAAAGGTTTGTTTCGGATTTTGAAAAAGTTGGGGATAAAATGGCGCACGTTTCTACCTTTAAGGTCGTTGATGATTATGTTTATATGACTTATTATGCCAACACAAAAGAACCGTCGGAAGACCCAAAAAATCAAACAATACGTTTTGTGTACGCGCCAATAGATAATATTGAACAAAAAACCTTTATTGATTTACAGACTACGGGCGATATGGTGGGCGATAAAACAATAGATATGGTTTATGATTGTATTTTTATGCAAAAAGACGTAGATACTCTTTATATCATGTGGACGGCAAGTGCAGAAGGTGGGAACTATTATCGTTTTTACCGCCCGTTTAATACTTCAACTAAAACTTTGGGTGAAGTAGGTGTTAACAAATTTAAAGTTGGTAATATCGTGAACGACCTTTCAATTAGTGGAATTAAAAGTGCGCTTGCGGAAAATGGCATACCTTGTAAAAATATGACGGTCGATATCGGCATAATGCAAAAGGAATCATATCGCATAGAAAACGGTGTTAAATACTGTTATTCAGGACTTTATAACACTTATTTTAATTGTATAATAAAAAGTAGTGATTTAATTACTTGGGAATATGTTTCTCAACCAGATTTTATAAATGATTCTTTATACGAAAACGCGACCTATGTTTTGGGCGATAAAGTGTATTATTTTGTGCGTCAAATTGACGCAAACAAATGTGGTTTTTTGACAGTCTATAATCTTAAAACAAAAAAATGGGAACAGCCGATAGAAATAGAAGATTGCCAGTCTAGAAGTGATTTTATAATGTATAAAGATAATTTGTATCTTTTCCACGCACCTATTGATAGAGAACATATAGGCGTTATAAAAATAAACACAGATGATATTGCTAAAAGTGAAGTCGTTTTACAAGCAAAAATGCCAACTAGTTGTTTTTATCCATTTATACAATATTATAAGGACGGAGAGCTTGCAATGTCTTATACGGTATCAAGAAAACATATAAGACTTGCACAATTTGATTTGAAAAAATATTTATAGGTTAATTAAATAATTTATTAATAGAAACAGCATATTAAACTTTGGTTTTATGCTGTTTTTTATTCCTACTCTTCGCTACGGAGGACTTCGTCCAAGTCCCACCTTACTTTCTTAACATAATAAAAAATAGTCCTAGAACAAAAGTGTCTGGACTATTTTTGGTGTGAAGGATGGGACTTGAACCCACACGGATAACCATACGCCCCTCAAACGTACGCGTCTGCCAATTCCGCCACCCTCACGCGTTTAAGCCTTTATATATTACTCAAAATTTTAAACTTTGTCAAGGAATTTTCCATAGATTTTTTTATATTTTGAAAAGTTTTCGTGAATTTTTTTTATATACTCATTAGTTTCGGAAAAAGGTATATTAATTAGTGTTTTTTTATCCGTACTGTACTCTTTATTTTGAAGCCAAAGCGCAACGTTTCCTTCGCCAGCGTTATAGGCGATAAGTGCGGTATCTAAGTTTTCAAACCTTAAAATTAGATACTTAATATAAAAACAGCCGAAGTCAAGGTTTGTTTCAACGTCGTTTAGGTCGTAGTTTTCCACGCCTAAGCGTTGAGCGATATATTTTCCCGTCTTTTCAGTAATTTGCATAAGTCCGATAGCACCAGCACTACTTACCGCATTTTTATCAAAACCGCTTTCGGTTTTAACCACTGCAAAAATAAGTGCACGGTCGTGCCCGTAATAGTCGGCGTATTCTATAATTTCTTCCTTAAATGAAAGTGGGTAAAGGTATTTAACCTTTACAAACGAAAAAAGTCCCCAACACGCCATAATCGCCCAACAAATAGATAAAAGGACGGTTAAAATCTTATAAGTAATTTTCAATAACTTTTCATTGCCTAATAATTTCATAACAAAAAACTGCGTACACCAATAGTATACGCAGTTTATAATAATTTTAGCCGTTAATTTTACGCTTCAACAGTAGCGTCAGTATCTTCTTCTTTCCAAGACTTAACTTGGTCGAAAAGTTCAACAACTTCTTTTGACGGAGCCTTAGTGCAAAGAGATACAACAATGCCGGCAATTAAGCTTACGATAAAGCCAGGAACTATTTCGTACAATTCGGTATTTGCTATAACGCTATTAAATCCATAGTATTCAAGGTTGAATAAAACCATCCAAAGAATAGAAACGACAAAACCTGTAATTAAACTTACGACAGCACCGTTATAGTTGAATCTTTTCCAGAAAAGGCTTAAAACGATTACGGGACCAAATGCAGCACCGAAAATTGACCAAGCGGCTGAAACTAAGCCCATAATGTCTGTCAAGCTTAGAACGTGGACTAAAACAGCAAGGGCGAATGCTAATATCGTAACGCCTACAACTGCAAATCTGCCAACGTTCAAGATGGTTTTGTCAGATGCCTTTTTGTTAATTACGGTTTTATAAATATCCGAAGCAAAAGCCGAAGAAGATGAGAGAAGCTGTGAGTCAGCAGTGCTCATTGAAGCCGCTAAGATTGCAGCGATAAGCAATCCACCTACAAGTGCAAGAGCGCCTGTGCCAACTAATTGACGAACTGATAATGCAAACACAAGTTCTTTGTTAGAACTATCTAACGGCGTTGCAAGATAAGAACGTGCTACAAGTGCTAAAACGGTTGCCATTGTAAGAATAAGGAAAGTCCAAGACGAACCGATTATTTGCGATTTTTTCATTTCCTTTTTAGATTTTATTGCCATATATCTAACAATAATGTGGGGCATACCCATATAACCTAAGCCCCAACCTAAGCCGGTTAAAATGTTGGCAACACTGCTCCAACTCCATTCTCCGTTTACAAGAAGACTGTAATAATGTTCACCAGGTGTACCAGCCGTTCCTGTTGGACCGTTAGCACCGATTATGATAGAAATAACGATAGGAACTATCATAAGTGCAAAGAGCATTAGCATTCCTTGGAAGAAGTCTGTCCAACAAACTGCCTTAAATCCGCCAAGAAGAGTGTAACCCAAAATAATCACAGCAAAAATAATCATACCGATTAATTTCATATCGGCAGCGTCACTAGGAACAAGCATAGCGAACAAGTTACCGCAAGCATAGATAGAAGAAGCGGCGTAAACTAAGTATCCTACGACAAACACGACTGCGCAAACAATTCTTAGTATAGGACTTTTAGCCATAAATCTATTTGAAAGAAATTCTGGTACGGTTATCGCATCGTTTGCTTTAATAGCATACTTGCGAAGATTTGGTGCAATAAAAATCCAAGCACAAATAGTTCCGATAATAAGACCGATAGAAATCCAAATTTGGTTCATGCCCGAAAGGTAGATAGCGCCGGGAAGTCCCATAAGAACCCAAGCACTCATATCCGAAGCACCTGCGCTTAAAGCGGAAACCCAACCGCCCATATTTTTGCCACCCAAGAAGTAGTCTTTTTCACCTTTATCCTTGCTTTTGAAGAAGAAATAAATGCCTACGCCGAGAACGAACAAAAAGTAAATGATAAAAGAGACAAGTTCAAATACGTTCATAATACACTCCCAAAAAAATATTTTTATAAACAAAATTAAGAGTATTTTACTATAAAATAAACAAAAAGTCAATTATATTAAGTTAATATATACATTATTTAACTAACGCAGACAAAAGATAAAAAGGTTTTTAATTTTCACCCACCTTTCAATTGATTTTAGTTGGTAATTGTGGTACAATAAACAAAACAAATAAAGCCGAACGTGGTTTTAAGGAGATAAAAATGGATTATAAAAAATTGCAAAACGGAAGCGATATTCGTGGTGTAGCGCTTGAAGGAATAGAAGGTCAAAACGTCAATCTTACCGAAAAAGTATGTAAAGACATCGGTAGGGGATTTGCATTGTGGCTTATAAAAAAGACGGGAAAGAACGATTTGCGTGTTGCTGTCGGCAGAGACTCACGTTTATCGGGTGAACAACTTTGTGAATGGCTTTGCTCAGCAATGGTTGAGTCGGGCATTAACGTAACCGACTTTAAGATGGCTTCAACCCCTGCAATGTTTATGTCGACTGTAACCGACGGCTATGCTTTTGACGGTTCGGTTATGATTACTGCAAGCCACCTTCCTTTTAACCGTAACGGATTTAAGTTCTTTACTGCACAAGGTGGACTTGAAAAGGAAGATATTAAACAAATTTTAACATACGCTGAAAGCGATGAAAAAACGGGACTTAAAATAGGAAGCATAGTTGACGGCGAGTTTATGGATGCGTATTCAAATATTCTTGCCGATAAGATTAGAAAAGCAACGGGCGAACAAAAACCGCTTGAAGGCTTTAAAATCGTCGTTGACGCAGGTAACGGTGCAGGCGGATTTTACGTTGACAAAGTGTTAAAACCACTTGGCGCAAACACTGACGGAAGCCGTTATTTAGAACCTGACGGAAGTTTTCCTAACCATATACCCAACCCTGAAAATAAAGAAGCTATGGAATCAATTACCCAAGCCGTTAAAGAAACGGGCGCTGACCTTGGTATTATTTTTGATACCGACGTTGACCGTGCAGGTGCTGTATTATCCGACGGAAGTGAACTTAACAGAAACCGCATTATAGCAATGCTTTCTGCAATACTTTTGCGTGAACACCCCGGTACTACTATCGTAACCGACTCTATCACTTCAACCGGTCTTGCTGACTTTATTAAGGAAAAAGGCGGAATACATCACCGCTTCAAGAGGGGATATAGAAACGTTATCAACGAATCAATTAGGCTAAACGGCTTAGGTCAAGATAGCCAACTTGCGATTGAAACGTCAGGACACGGTGCGTTTAAGGAAAATTACTTCCTTGACGACGGAGCATATATCGTTACCAAACTTTTGATTGAACTTGCCCGTGGTAAAAAGCAAGGCTACACTTTGCAGTCGCTAATTGAAAGTCTTGCCGAACCCGAAGAAAGCGTAGAATTTAGAATGAACATATTGCTTGAAGATTTTAAATCTTACGGTGCAAGCGTTATTGACGAGCTCACCGAATACGCTAAGAATAAGGACGGTTGGAGTTTAGCAACCGATAACTTTGAAGGCGTAAGGGTAAACCTTGACAAAAATCACGGCAACGGTTGGTTCTTGCTCCGCTTATCGCTCCACGACCCACTTTTACCGCTAAACATCGAAAGTAACGATAAGGGCGGTGCGAAAAAGATTGCAAGTGAACTTTGTGAATTTATTACTTCTTACGATAAACTTGATAAATCTTCGCTTGAAAATTACATTAAATAAATAGTAAACAAATACAAAAGAAAAGGTGGTAGCGTATACCGCCTTTTTCAATTTAGTTAATATACAGTTAATAAATGTTTAATAAAATTAAACTAATGATTTACAATGGAGAAAGTTATGGAAAGTGTAAAGCATATAACGGGGGAAGTATTAAAAAATATGTTCTTGTTTGGTGCTCAAAATTTAAGGGCAAACGAACAGGAAGTAAACGACCTTAACGTGTTCCCAATTCCCGATGGCGATACGGGTGAAAATATGTATTTAACCATTAAGGGTGGTGTTGATGCGATTAGTGGAAAGGACGGAAACGTTGAACACATTTCCAACGAATTCTCTAAGGGAATGTTATTAAATGCAAGGGGGAACTCTGGCGTTATTTTATCGCAGTTATTCTCTGGACTAGCCGAAGGACTTAAAGGTTTTGAAAGCGTGGGTATGACCGACTTTGCACTTGCTATGGAAAAGGGCGTTCAAAAAGCTTACGGTGCAGTTGCTAGACCGGTTGAAGGAACTATACTTACCGTTGCAAGAGAAAGTGTTGAAAATATGCGTTTATACCACGGCGACGACGCTACTGCGCAAGTTTTCTTTTTTGACGTTTTAGAAGAAATGAAAAAGTCGCTTATCCACACACCCGACCTTTTACCGACGCTTAAAGAAGCAGGGGTTATAGATAGCGGTGGTGCAGGATTAGTTTACATAATCGAAGGGTTCTTAAATTATTTTAATGGTCAAACAATTAGTGAAATCGCAGTAACTGCCGACCAGACAAAACAGAGCGTGGACTTTTCAAAGTTTAACGAAAACAGCGTTATGGAGTTTGGGTATTGTACTGAATTTTTATTACAACTTCAAAATGCAAAAACCTATATAAACACTTTTTCGGTTGAAGAATGTATTGAATTTTTGAATACGGTTGGCGATTCGGTGGTCGCTTTTATTACGGGGACGGTGTTAAAAGTTCACGTTCACACGTTTACGCCGTGGAAAGTTTTACAGTACGCACAATCTTTCGGTGAGTTTTTAACTGTAAAGATTGAAAATATGACTCTGCAACACAATGAAAGCTTAGGGGAGAAAAAAAGCACCGTTGCTGAAATTAATAAAACGGTAAAAAAGGCAAGAAAAAAGTTTGCAATAGTTACCGTTGCTAACGGCTCTGGAATTATAGAAATTTTTAAGGATTTAGGTGCTGACGTTGTTATTGACGGTGGGCAGACAAACAATCCGTCTTCCCAAGCGTTTATAGACGCTTTTGAAGACGTCAATGCCGATTGTATTTTCGTATTACCTAACAACAGCAATATAATATTGACCGCAAAGCAAGCGGGTGAAATGTATCAGGGTTCTGACGTTAGAGTTATTCCGTCTAAGAGTGTTGGAGATGGTTATGCAGCACTATCTATGCTTGATTTTTCTAGTGAAGATGCAGACTTAATTGAGCGCACTATGGTAGGCGATATGGATAGCGTTGTGACGGGTATGGTTTCACAAGCAGTAAGAACAACCACGGTAAACGGCGTTGACGTTAAAAAAGATGAATATATAGGGTTTACGAATAAAAAGGTGCTTTTATGTTCACCCGATAAAATTTGTTCAGCAATCGAACTTACTGAAAAGTTGATGACTGATGATAAAATGTTTATAATCGTTTGTTACGGAAAAGATGCTTCAAGTGAGGATAGACAAGCCTATTCGCAATACGTTAATGAAAAGTTTAAGGGAAAAGAAATTTACGAAATTAACGGCGAGCAAGCAGTTTACGACTTTTTGCTTATTGTGGAATAAGTAAAAAATGTTTTCAATTTAAGCAAACGTCAATTAACCTATAAAACAAAATACAAAATAAAAACGCCTTCTATGCAACCAAGCATAGAAGGTGTTTTGCTTTATTATTTTAGGAAGCAGAAGTTGACCCGAACAGTGTGTATGTGTTGCTAACGAACTTTACTTCACTTCCAAGCGTTCTTGTTGACGTTATCTTTTCAATAACGTAAATTTTAGTGTTTATCTTAACGATAATATCAGTAAACTTATAAACGTTATCGTCAATTGTGATTACAATCTCTCCGCTAACACTGTAAGAATCTTTTTCATTGTTATAACTCATATTGTCAAACTCGATGCTTTGATAAAAACCATGTAGTTTTTTGTGGTTTGCAACTTTATTAGAGTCTGTTACGTCTTCGTGTCTTACACCACTATAAATAATGTGAATTCTGTTTCCGTCAATGCTATATTCAGTGTTTTCCACAGCGGTTTGCGATGGGGTGGTGATACCTTCAAGAACTGTTACGTTGTCTATTGAAGAGTTATCTAAGATATTTTCCCATTGATTTTCGCTAATGCCTGAATTTGTTACGGGCGGAGTAGACGGATTATCGCCTGGGGGATTGGATGAATCAGGTGCACTGCAAGAGCACGCCAACCCTAGTGTAAGTGCTAACACCAAGCACAAGATTGAAGATAAAAGTTTTTTCATAATTTTCTCCTTATACACTTTTGTATACATCTATTATATATAAACAAACAAAAATTATTATCATAAAATATTCCATCTTTGTATCAAAATATTCCATAAATAATTTATTAATATTTTTTATTTTATACGTCATAAACCTATTTACAATAACGCAATCGGGTGTACAATGAGCACGCTTTTACGGCGGGAGGATTTATGCGTGAACTTATTGAAAGAATAGTCAAAATTGAAAACGAAATAAAGCGTCGCAACGGTGAAGATAGGCTTAAAAATTATAATACGGGTACGCTCATACACAAAAAGCAAGTGGCTTTTCATAAATGCCAAAAAAAGAATAGATGGGTGTTTGGCGGTAACCGAAGCGGAAAGACCGAGTGCGGAGCAGTAGAAGCCGTTTATATGGCACGAGGAGTTCACCCTTATAGAGCGAATAAGGATAACGTTTTCGGTTGGGTGGTTTCACTTTCACAACAAATTCAAAGGGACGTTGCGCAGTCAAAAATTCTTTCATACCTAAATCCAGGTTGGATTGAAGACGTAACTATGCTTGCTGGCAAAAAAGACAGTTTAAAGTACGGCGTAATAGACCAAATACGAATAAAAAACGTGTTTGGCGGAACGTCTGTTATCGGCTTTAAGTCTTGCGACCAAGGCAGAGAAAAGTTTCAAGGTAGTTCGCTTGACTTCGTGTGGTTTGACGAAGAACCGCCCAAGGATATTTACGATGAATGCCGAATGCGTGTTCTTGATAAAAAGGGTGATATTTTCGGCACGATGACACCGCTTAAAGGACTTACTTTTATCCACGATGAAATTTATTTAAACAGCGGAAACTCTGACCAAGTGTGGTATGAGTTTATGGAATGGGCGGATAATCCTTATCTTGACACAGGTGAAGTTGACGCACTTACCGCATCACTATCAGAAGACCAACTTGAAAGTAGGCGTTACGGTAGGTTTAAGGCAAGTGCGGGCTTAGTGTATCCCGAATTTGATGAAAACGTTCACGTTATAGAACCGTTTAACGTTCCACCCGATTGGCAAGATACAATATCAATCGACCCAGGACTAAACAACCCTTTGTCAGCGCATTGGTACGCTGTCGACTATGACGGAAACGTTTACGTTGTTGCCGAGTGGTTTGAAGCGGGCAAAGACGTTTCGTATCACGCACAAAACATAGACCGAATAAGCGCTTCGCTCGGTTGGAAACGGGATAGCAAGGGTAGACTTTTAGCGTTAATCGACTCAGCGGCAAACCAAAAGACTTTGGCAAGTTCAAAAAGCGTAACCGAACTTTTTTACGATTTTAATATTGCTGTAAATCCCAAGGTAAATAAAGACCTTTTTAGTGGTATTCAGCGTGTAAAACAGTATTTAAAAGTAAATGACGGCAAGCCTAAAATTTATATCTTTAAAAGTTGCGTAAACCTTATAAAAGAATTAAAGTCTTATCGTTGGGGCGACGGTGAAAACCCCGTAAAAAAAGACGACCACTGTCTTGACGAAATGCGTTATTACATAATGACCAAGCCTGAAAATCTTCCGCCAAAGAAAGAAAAAACCCAAATCCAAAAAGACAAGGAGAGGCTGATTAGAAAGATTATGAATGAAAGAAAAAGGCAGTAGAAAGAAAAAAGTGTCAAAGGCCGACCTTGAAAGTGCACTCATAAAAAAGGCGCTTGGGTACGACGCTACCGAAGTTATAGAAGAATACTCTGGTGGCGATGAGGGGGAAATAAAACTTTTGAAGAAAAAAGTTACCATAAAAAACGTACCACCCGATATGACAGCACTTAAAATTTTGCTTGATGAAAAGCAAAAGGACGTTGAACTTTTGACTGATGAGGAGTTGGAGCAAGAAAAAATTAGGTTGTTAAAGCTCCTATCACAATTAAAAATTAATTAAGGAGATTAAAGTTGATTAAAAAAAGCATAGCAAAGTCACACGAACAAGAAAGGTATATTGAAGACCTTATAAACTCCGTTCAAGATGACTTTGAAAAACGAAGAAAGGAAAGGCTTACCTACGAACGACAGTGGGAACTCAATATGAACTTTTTGAGTGGAAATCAATTCTGTGACGTAAACGGAAGGGGCGAAATTTTTGATAACGGTAAAGCTTTTTATTGGCAAAATCGTGGGGTGTTTAACCATATAGCGCCAATAGTTGATACTAGACTATCAAGATTTTCGTCAATAAATCCTACTATGTCAGTACGTCCCGAGACTGATGATGACGTGGACGTTGCCGCCGCAACGCTTGCAGAAAAATTGATAGAAAACGCTTTTAAAGTTACTGCAATGGCTGACGTGGTTAAAAAGGTTACCGTGTGGAGTGAAACTTGCGGTACGGGGTTCTATAAAATATTGTGGGACTCTAACGGTGGCAACAAAGTGGGTACTGCCGACGGAAAGGACGTTTACGAAGGGGAAGTGAAAATATTACCCGTTTCACCGTTTGAAATTTTTCCCGATAACCTTTATACGCAAGAGTTAAATGATTGTGAAAGTATAATTCACGCACGGGTAATGAGTACGAAAAACGTAAAGGAAAAATACGGTGTTGCAGTTGTAGGACAAAAGATTGACGTTATGAGCCTAACTAAAAACGAAACGCCTATCGGCACTGATGATACCCGTGGCGTTATGGAAGATGCGGTGGTTGTTATAGAAAGGTATGAAAGACCTAGCAAAGAATTCCCTTGCGGTAGGCTTGTTACAGTTGCGGGTGATAAACTTTTGTACGTCGGCGATTTGCCATATAAGAATGGTGAAAAACAAACGTATACTTTTCCGTTTGTAAAACAGGTTGCACTTTCACAAGCAGGTTGTTTTTTTGGCATAAGCGTTATTGAAAGGCTTATACCCGTTCAGCGTGCGTTTAATGCTGTGAAAAATCGCAAACACGAATTTTTAAATAGGCTTTCAATGGGTATTATGACCGTTGAAGATGGTTCGGTGGACGTTGACGATTTAAGTGAAGACGGACTGTCTCCCGGTAAAGTTTTGGTGTATAGGCAAGGCTCAAAAGCCCCCGAACTTATGTCAGATATGACAATGCCGTCCGACTTTAATGAAGAAGAAAGCAAACTCTTAAACGAATTCGTTATAGTAAGCGGTGTCAGTGACGTTACGTCAAGCCAGTCAAATGCGTCGCTATCAAGCGCAAGCGCTCTTGAACTTTTAATAGAACAAGATAATGCAAGGCTTGTTATGACGGCAGAGGAAATAAGACGGTCTTATTTACAAATAGCAAAGCAGATTATAAGGCTTTACGCTCAGTTTTCGGCTGGGGTAAGGGCGATAAAGTATCAAGATGATTTCAATAAGACAAGGGTGTATTATGCCGACAAGCGTTCGGTTAGTTCTGACGACGTTTATATCGTAAACGAAAACGAACTTTTATACACTCCCCGTCAAAAGAAAGAAATGATTTTTGAACTTTATGAGAGCGGACTTTTAACCGATAATGAAGGCAAACTTCGCCCTGCAATCAAAGAAAAAGTCTTAGCACTGCTTGGGTATAAAGAACTTGATTATCAAAAAGGACTTGCACGTTTGCAGGAAGATAAGGCACAGCGTGAAAACGACCTTTTAAGAAAAGAAGATACGGCTATTGACGAAATAGACGACGACGCAATACACGTCGATGAGCACACAAGATACGTTTTAAGCGAATTTACAACGCTTAAAGATAAACAAAAGCAAAGGTTTTATGTACATATAAAAGCGCATAAAGACAGAATTCAACAAAAAAATATTAACGGGGAGAATTAAATGGAACAAATAAAAAATGAACAAACAGAGCTTGACACGCACACCGCAACGGCGGAACAAGTAAACGGCGAAGAAAAAAGCGACGTCTCATTAGGCAAATTTAAAGACGTAGGTGCGCTTATGGAAGCGTACAACTCTTTACAGTCTGAATTTACCAAACGCTGTCAGCGCTTGAAAGAGTTGGAAGCAAAAATCGGTTCGGTCGATAAGGGATTGCCCCCGTCCGAAGACGAAAAAGCGAACGTGCGCCAAGAAGATACAACCTTAATTGACAAAGAAAACGTCTTGAAAGAATATCTTCTTGATATTATCGGCAAGAAGCCGAAAGCAATCGTGATGGACGGAACGGGTGCTAGTGCGAAGACACCAACGTATAAGCCAAAAACGATTGCAGATGCGGGCAAACTAGCCCAAGAAATATTAAACAATTAGTTATTTAAAAGGAGAAATTATGGCAATTAATTTAACCAACGCAGACAATGCGTTAAAATCAGTATATCTTGACGTAATCAGTCAACAACTAGACAACCACGTAAACCCATTTTTAGCGGCAATCGGTAAAAGTACCAACGACGTTTGGGGGAAGGAAGTTAGAAAACTTGCAATCTATGGTGTAAACGGTGGTGTAGGTGCAGGCACCGAAGACGGCGACCTTCCACAAGCAACGGGTAACAACTACGGTCAGTTCGTTACCACTCTTAAAAACCTCTACGGCGTGATTGAAATTTCAGACAAGGCAATAAGAGCATCTGAAAACAACACAGGTGCATTTGTAAACCTTTTAAACGCTGAAATGGAAGGACTTATTAAATCAAGCACCTTTAACTTTGGCAGAATGTTGTTCGGCGACGGTAGTGGTACGCTTGCAACCGTTGAAAACGTAATGAACGGTATGATTATTTTAGACAGTGCAAACAACCTTATCGAAGGTATGTTAATCGACTTCCGTGATAGTGAAGGAAACGTTATTTCGGGCGCAAGTGGTAGGCGCATTACGGCTGTTAGTAGAAACAACACGGCGATTAGAATCACGGGCGAAACTCTTACTTCTGACGTTGTGCCCGAAGGTAGTATCGTAACCGTTCAAGGTTCATATAATAACGAAATTACCGGTCTTGGTGCAATTTTTAACACTTCTAATCCCACACTTTACGGTGTTAATAGGTCGCAAAATCAATGGATGTTACCGTACAGAAAGACTGACGGTGGCGAAATTAGCGAACTTGAAATCCAAACCTGTCTTGACACGATTGAAGAAAACAGCGGTAGCGCAGTAAATTTCATCGTATGTTCTTGGGGTGTTCGCCGTGCGCTTCAACAGTTGTTTAGTGAAAATAGACGTGTAGTAGACACAGTTGAACTTGCTGGTGGATACAAGGCAATGAGTTATAATGGTATTCCTATCGTTGCAGATAGATTCTGTCCTAAGGGAACTATGTATATGTTAAATACTAACGACTTTACATTGCATCAACTTTGTGATTGGCAGTGGCTTGCAGGCGACGACGGAAGAGTGTTAAAACAAATTCCGGGTAAGCCCGTATATTCGGCAACGCTTGTAAAATACGCTGATTTAATTTGTGCACGTCCTAATGGACAAGGTATGATTTCGGGAATTACCGAAGCGTAAGAACTTATAAACATAAGCAAATTGCCGAGTTCAATATGAGCTCGGCAATTTTGCTAATTAAATAAATTTTAAGGAGATATTATGAGTATCAAAGAAATTTTGAAAAACGCAGCTCTACTTTTGGGCAGAGATAACGTAATCGACTATTGCAACGGAGTAACCGTCAACGACGATACACTCCGTACAGTAAATAATATGACAGGACTTATCAATCTTGTGCTAAGTGAACTTGCGTGTACTTATATTCCTATGGTAAAAAGGGAAACTGTTAGCGCTTCTAACGGAAAAATTTATTATAAGGACTTGACTGAAAACGCATTGAAGATTTTGGGTGTTTATAATACAAGTGGTGGGGAAGTTTACTTCAAGCAAAATGCACAGTATTTGACGGTAAACGCAAATTCAGTAGTGGTTGAATACGAATATTCACCCTCAAACTACGGTTTTGATGATGAGATTGGCTATCAAGAAAAGGACGTGTCGGCAAGGGTGCTTGCATACGGTTTGTGTGCGGAATTTTCAATAAGTGAAGGAAAATTTGACCAAGCGGTAATGTGGCATAAAAGGTACGTTGACGCATTGAGTGAAATATGCGTGCCGAAAAATTCGCACGTTAAAGAAAGGCGGTGGGCATAATGCGTAAAAACTATTTGACGATGAAGTCGAACGCCCCTAAGGTTTTTTACGCCCAAGATTTTCGTAAACTTACTAAACGCTCTTATAACATTACGTCAACAGAAAAAGAACTGAACGCAACGTACGGCTTTTTGTTTAAGGGGAAAACGGTCGAAAATATTATTAAAATATTCGACTTAAACGGAAAACTTTATTTGCTTAAAAACGACGGCAGTTTATATCGCTATGATTTTGACACTTCGTCAAGTAATATTATCGCACAAGGCGTAAGTAAGGACGTTGTTTTAGTTGAAGCCTTAAAAGGCGGTGCGATTAAGACCCTTATTATTGATAACAGCGGTGCGTATTTTGAAGGGGAAACTGAACTTTTCGATATGCCGTTAGGGCATTTTGCAACCGTGTTTAACGGTAGGGTTGTTACCGCAAAAGGTAAGACGGTAAGTTTTGGCAATGCGTTTAATTTTACCGACTTTTCGCACTCGGATTTAAGCGGAACTGTAAGCGTGGAAAACGGGTGCGGAGACATAGTTGGGCTTGGCGTATTAGACAGAGTGTTATACGTTTTTTGTGAAAGTGCGATATTTTCCTTGACGGCCGATGATGAAACGGTGTTTCAGTTCAAGAAAGTTCCTGTAATTGTAAACGGCATAATTAAAAACAGCGTACACGCACTATCAGGTGCAATCGTTTTTATGCAGAGAGACGGGGCGTATACTTTTAATAAAAACAACGTGGTGTCTGTCAACGGCTTTTTAAGTAAAAATCAGTTTGAAGTTGTCGGCAAGGCAAGTTCGTACGGCAATATTTATACCGTTGCAGTTACCATTAGCGGTGGTGCACAAACGTATATTTATATGTACGATGCGTTAAGTGAAAGGGAAACGCTTATTGATAGAAACGTTATTATGTTAGCAGACGGGCGATATTTATTGAATTCGACGTATCAAATTTACAAAATTCTTGAACGTGACCAAAGTATAATATACTGTCTTTGGGAAAGCGAAGAATTGAATATGAACGTTCCATACCAAAAATCGCTACTTGAACTGAGCATATATTTAAGTGAAAAAGCAACTATTACTTTAACGGGACAGTTTGGCAGTAAAAACTTATGGCTAAAAAAAGGCTTTAACGTAATACCATTAAATTTGTGTTCGGATACGTTTTCAATATCAATGCGTGCTGAAAACAAAAACTTTTACGCAAGCGACTTAAAATTAAAATATAGAGTATCGGGGGAATAGTATATGCAATTTAATTTACCAACAACAAAAGAGCAAATGTACACGACGCTTAACGACTTGTTTTACTATTATCGAATACGCCGTGATTCGTTTGAGGAAATTGGTTTGCAACCGTTAGACTTGACAAGGTTAGAATACACGCCTGAAACAGACTTAGAAATTATGAATAGGGCGCGCTCACTTGTTACGGCAGGGCAAAAACGTGAAATTGAAGAATATAAGATGAAGTTAAATAGTCGAATAGAAGAAATAGACGCTCAACTTACTTTGATTGAACAAAACGCTCTATTAGAAATTGAAACGGTCAAAGCGCTTTATAGTGAAAGCGTAGAAAAAGTGGAAAAGCAAGCGATAAAAGCAGGGCTTATAAATTCAAATATCGTTATAGATAAAACGGCAAAACTTGAAGACAGTAAGAATTCAAAAATTGCTAAAATTACGCAGACTAAAAATCAAAAGATAGCAGAACTTACTGCGGAAAAAGAGGCAATTTTAGCACAACTAGCACAGAGTGGAACGTATATGCAACAGGTTCACGAATACGAAATAAGCAAAAAAGTAGCAGAACTTTGTGTAGAACGTGATACTCTTAACCGTGAAGTGTTTATCTACAACAACGGGCTTGACGAAAAGGAACAACGCTATAAAAATACCATTAAGCAAACGCAAGCAAGTTTATTGATACGTTATCTTGACGTAAGTGCAGGTGAGTTTACGAAAGACCAACTTGTAGATATGGGCTATTATGAAGACGTTATAAGATGTGTGTGCGGTTATTATGACACGCTTCAACCGTCGGTTGCTTATAGAGATATTCTTGACGAAGGAAAACTTGCCATCTATCTTGACGATTATTACGAAAGCATAATATATTTATATAAGAGTGCTGCGGGAATGTAATAAAATTATTTCTTTACTTTTACAAAAAGATGTGATATAATACGTCTATGAGTAAAAAAGTAATGATAGGAAACGTTGCCGTTGGTGGCGGTGAAACAATCAAAATTCAGTCTATGTCTACGTTCAAAATATCGGACGTAGACAGGGCTGTATCGCAGTGTGCACTCTTAAAAGAAGCAGGGCTTGACATAATGCGTTTTTCCGTGCTTGATGAAGTTGATGCACGTTCTTTTTCGCTAGTAAAAAGCAAGATTAATATACCGCTTGTTGCAGATATTCACTTTGACTATAAACTTGCCTTAAAAGCCATTGACGGTGGTGCGGATAAAATTAGGATTAACCCTGGCAACATTGGTGGCGAAGATAAAGTTCGTGCCGTTGCCGATGCGTTAAAAGCAAATAAAATCCCCGTGCGTGTGGGTTCAAACACGGGCAGTATTGACAAGGAATTTTTAACCAAGTTTGGCAAGAACGAAGTTTCGCTTGGCGAAAGCGCCCTTAAAAACGTCGCCATACTTGAAAAGTACGGTGTAAACGATATTGTGGTATCGGTTAAAGCATCGGACGTGAACCTTGCTGTAAAAGCGTACGAATACGTTGCAAAAAGATGCGATTATCCCTTGCATTTAGGGGTCACCGAAGCGGGTACAGAGTATAACGGCGTTATAAAAAACTCAATCGGGATAGGCTCTCTTTTGATGCGTGGAATAGGCGATACCATAAGGGTAAGTTTATCGGCTGACCCCATTAGAGAAGTTTACGCAGCAAAAGCAATACTTTCTGCTTTGGACTTAAAAAACGACTGCATTAAGATTATTGCTTGCCCAACTTGTGGAAGATGTGAGTGGGACTGTATGGGGTTTGCTAAAAAAGTTGAAGATTATACTGCAAACGTTAATAAGCCGTTGAAGATAGCCGTTATGGGCTGTGCTGTAAACGGACCGGGGGAGGCGGCGGATGCCGACCTTGGCGTTGCAGGTGCAAAAGAAGATTGTGTTATCTTCGTGCGTGGAAAGATAGTGAAAAAAGTTGCAAAAGACAAAATTGAACAAGAATTTTTTAAGGAAATTGATAAATGTATACGATAAAGAACAGTTCGGAATTTATTGCAGACGTTCGCTTGCTTGACGAACGCTTAAAAAACGTTAGGCTCAATTCTATTGAGATTGAACGCTCAACGCAAAAAATCCGTTATAACTTTATATGCGATACTGCTATTGACGAAGACTTGCAGAAAAAGATTTTAAATGAAGCGGAAAAGATAACGTCTCCCGCTTTTTCAGTCGTGCAAGTAACGGTTAAAAAGATAGTTAGTAACGACCAACTAATAAACACGGAAATTTATCGTTACGTTAGCGAAAACTTTCCGTCCATATCAATCTTTTTAAAGCCTACCGACGTAAGTTCAACGGTTGTTGGCGATATGGTTAAGTACGTTTTGCGCCTTACCAAAGACGGTGCTGAGTACGTTACTAAAAACGGTGCGCTAAACAAACTTAACGACCACCTTGCTAAGTGTTTTTGTTCGGATTTTGTAGGCAGTACGGACATTAAAGAAGCAGACGAAACGTTTAGCCTTTTATCCGAAGAAGTATATGCAGATGAACTTCAAAAAATTGAGCATCGTACCATAAAAGTCAAAGACGTAGTCGTAATTGACGACGAAAATATGGGCGACCTTGCATTATATATTGAAGACGCAACCCAAGGCGAAGTAACCGTATGCGGTACTGTTACTGATATTCAAGAGCGTGAAACAAAGAACGGAAAGCCGTTTATGATAATACACCTTGACGATACTACGGGTAAGACTAGCGGTGTGTATTTTTCAAAGAAAAACACCTATCATAAAATTAAAGAGATAACGGTAGGTGAAGCAATAATCGTTCGTGGAAGTATAGGCGAATACAACGGCAGGCGTTCATTCACGTTTGATAAGATAAATCGTTGCACTTTCCCCAAAGATTTTGTTAAAAAAGAAAAGTATAAAAAGACAGCACCAAGAGAATATAAACTTATCTTTCCGACCGAAGCAAATACAATTAAAGTAAAAAGCGTGTTTGATGCAGATGAAATTTTACCGCAAGAACTTACTGAAAAAACTTACGTTGTGTTCGACACTGAAACTACGGGGCTTGACTTTATGAATAACGGCATAACCGAAATAGGTGCAGTTAAACTTGTAGGTGGCAAAATTACCGAACAGTTTACAACGCTTATTAAGCCCGATTATAGAATTACCGAAGAAAACGTTGCAATTACGGGTATTACCGAAGAAATGGTTAAAGATGCGCCAAGAATAAGTGCTGTAATCCCTGATTTTATGAAGTTTATCGACGGTTGTACGTTAGTTGCCCACAATGCTGAATTTGATATGAAATTCTTAAAGCGTTTTGCAGGGGCAGAAGAGTATGAAGTCAAAAATCCCGTGCTTGACTCTGTGGAAATTGCAAGAAGTGTTTTACCGCAACTGCGCCGTCACGACTTGCATACCTTAGCAGAGCATTTTGGCGTAGTGTTCCATCACCACCGTGCATTATCAGATGCGTACGCAACTGCCGAAATCTTTATCGAACTAATGAAAATAAAAAATTCTAAGTAGGTTTAGGACCATAGTTTCTTGTGTAATTTTATTTTAGAATATAAAAACATATTTTACGTTTTAAAATATTTTATCAAATCCTTGACATTAATATATTTAAATGTTATTATATACAAGATAAAAAAATAAATCTTTAATTCGGTACAGAGAGACCGACAAGGTTTAATTGTGTTTGGCGGGCGTTACCCGTATTTTACGCTGATATAGCCTTGCTTTATGCAGGGCTTTTTTATTGCAAACAAGGTGGACGTATGGATTTTATATTAAAGAACGGTACAGTATATCAAAACGGAACTTTTTCTAAGAAAGACCTTTGTATTTCAGGGGGTAAAGTTTTCTTTTCTGCACCTATGGATACGTCTTCTTTTGTAGAGGTAAACTGTTTAAATAAGTATATTTTTCCCGGTTTTGTTGATGTGCACGTGCATCTTAGAGAACCGGGTTTTTTATATAAAGAAACTATTAAGACGGGTACGCAAGCGGCGGCGGCATCGGGATATACTGCCGTATTTTCAATGGCAAACCTAAACCCCGTACCAGATAGTATTGAAAACTTAAAAGTTCAACAAGATATAATTGATAAGGACGCTGCTATCGACGTGTATCCTTACGCTTCAATAACTAAGGGCGAAAAGGGGATAGAACTTGTAGATATAGATGCGCTCTCTCAAAAGGTTCTTGGTTTTTCTGATGACGGAAAAGGCGTTCAAAGTCAAGAAATGATGGAACGTGCAATGATTAAAGCCAAAAATAACGATAAGGTTATCGTTGCGCATTGTGAAGATGATAGTTTGCTTTTTGGCGGATATATTCACGACGGTGAATACGCTAAAATTCACGGACATAAAGGTATAAGTTCGGCAAGTGAATATAAGCAAGTTGAGAGAGACTTGATTTTGGCAGAAAAAACGGGTGTAAAATATCACGTTTGCCACGTTTCGACAAAAGAGAGCGTTGAACTTATCCGTCAGGCAAAATCGCGCGGTGTTGACGTAACGGCAGAAACAGGTCCTCACTATCTTGTGCTTAACGACAGTATGCTAAAAGAAGACGGTGCATACAAAATGAATCCACCGATAAGGGCGGAAGAAGATAGATTAGCACTTCTTAAAGGAATTAAGGAAGGTACTATTGAAATGATAGCAACCGACCACGCACCGCACTCAGTAGAAGAAAAATCCAAAGGGTTAAAGAGTATAAACGGAATAGTCGGGTTGGAAACGGCGTTCCAAGTAATATATACAGACCTTGTAAAAAGCGGTCAAATAACGCTTGAAAAGGCGATAGAGTTGATGAGTATCAATCCCGGGGCACGCTTTGGGTTAGATATGAACATAAAAGACGGTGGGGTTGCAAACCTTTGCGTGTTTGATTTAGATACTGAATACACCGTCAATCCCGATGAATTTTTATCAAAAGGTAAAAGCACGCCGTTTAAGGATAAAAAAGTATACGGAAAGTGCTTAGTAAACTTCAATAAAGGTAAAATAGTATATAAACATAAAACAATAAATTTCTAACATTGTAAGGAGAATAAATATATGCCAAAGAGAACTGACATCAAAAAAGTATTGGTTATAGGTAGCGGACCTATCGTAATAGGTCAAGCGGCAGAGTTCGACTATGCAGGCACGCAAGCGTGTTTAGCACTAAAAGAAGAAGGTTATGAAGTTATACTTTGTAACTCTAACCCCGCAACCATAATGACGGATACGACCATTGCAGACAAAGTATATATGGAGCCGTTGACGCTTGAATATATAGCAAAAATCTTGCGTTATGAACGTCCAGACGCTATTATCCCAGGTCTTGGCGGACAAACGGGGTTAAACCTTGCAATGCAACTTGCTAAAAAAGGCGTATTAGATGAATGTGGCGTTAAACTTCTTGGAACTAACGTAAAATCAATTGAAAGGGCAGAAGATAGGGAACTCTTTAAAGAAATGTGTGAATCTATCGGTCAACCTGTAATTCAGTCTGAAATAACTTATAGCATAGAAGACGCAAAAGAAGCAGCAAAGCGCATAGGCTATCCCGTAGTTTTACGTCCTGCGTTTACTTTGGGTGGAACGGGCGGCGGTTTTGCCGATGACGATGCGGAATTAGAGCAGATAATGAAAAACGCTCTAAAACTTTCACCTGTACACCAAGTTCTTGTTGAAAAGAGTGTAAAAGGTTATAAAGAAATAGAGTTTGAAGTTATGCGTGACTCAACCGATAAAGCAATTACTATATGCGGTATGGAAAACGTAGACCCCGTAGGCGTACACACGGGCGACTCAATCGTAGTTGCGCCAATACTTTCACTCTCTGAGCACGACCATAAAATGCTCAACGACGCAGCTATTAAGATAATAAGGGAACTTCAAATTGAAGGTGGTTGCAACGTTCAGTTTGCACTCAATCCCAATTCAAGTGAATACTATTTAATCGAAGTAAATCCTAGGGTTTCACGTTCATCGGCACTTGCGTCAAAAGCAAGTGGATACCCAATAGCAAAGGTTACCGCAAAGGTAGCAGTAGGTATGACGCTTGAAGAAATTCACGTTTCAGGAACTACGGCAGACCACGAACCCGTGCTTGATTATATCGTTGCAAAATTCCCACGTTTCCCGTTCGATAAATTCACTACGGCAGAAAACACTTTGGGTACTCAAATGAAAGCGACGGGCGAAGTAATGGGCATAGGTTCAAATCTTTCAGAATGTATGCTTAAATCAATTCGTTCATTAGAAGTTGGCGTAAACCACATTTATCACCATAAGTTTGATAATATGAATAACGCCGAACTTTTGGATTATTTAAAAGAATTTAAATCCGATTCAATCTTTGCAATAGCCGAACTTCTTAGCCGTGACGCAAACATTGAAGCCGTACATAACGTTACCAAAATCACACCGCTTTTCCTTGAATGTATCAGAGATATCGTTGATATGGAAAAGAAACTTGCTTCTAACGTCAATGATGAAAAAGTTCTTCTTGAAGCAAAGAAGATGGGCTTTTCAGACGCATATATAGCAAAACTTTGGAAGTGCAAGGAATTAGACGTAAACGCATTTAGAAAACAAAAAGGTATTAAACCGGTGTTTAAGATGGTTGACACCTTGCATAGCGGTGCGTATATACCATATTTTTATTCAACGTACACGGGCGAAAACGATTCGATAATTACAAGCAAAGAAAAAGCAGTCGTTTTGGGTAGTGGACCTATAAGAATCGGTCAAGGCGTAGAGTTTGACTATTCTACCGTTCACTCTGTTAAAACCATAAAAGAAAGCGGACTTGAAGCAATAATTATAAACAACAACCCCGAAACCGTTTCAACCGACTATACCGTAAGCGACAAACTTTATTTTGAACCGCTTACCGCAGAAGACGTTATGAACGTAATTGAGTTTGAAAACCCGATGGGTGTAATAACTTCACTTGGTGGACAAACAGCAATTAACCTTGCTGAATCAATTATGGAACGTGGCGCAAAACTTATCGGCACTGATTGTGAAGCAATCAACAATGCCGAAGATAGAGATGCGTTTGAAAAAATTATGACCAAGCTTGGAATTCCGCAACCTAAGGGACAAGCAGTGTTCAGCGTTGAAGACGGCGTAAAGGTTGCTGAGCAAATCGGATATCCCGTATTAGTTCGTCCGTCTTATGTTTTAGGTGGTAGGGCAATGCAAATTGTCGGCAATGAACAAGGCTTACGTCAATACCTAAAAACAGCAGTTGACATCAGCGAAGACCACCCCATACTTGTCGATAAATATATCGTAGGTAAAGAACTTGAAATAGATGCCGTTTGCGACGGAAAAGACGTATTTATTCCAGGTATAATGGAACTTATCGAAAGAACGGGTATTCACTCAGGCGATAGCATAAGCGTATATCCCACGTTCTCAGTAAGCGATAAAGCAAAACAAACCATAATTGAATACGGCAAAAAACTTGGTCTTGGAATAGGCATAAAAGGCTTATACAATATTCAGTTTATTGTCGATAAAAACGAAGACGTATATGTAATTGAAGTAAATCCAAGGTCGTCAAGAACAGTTCCGTTCCTTTCAAAATCAACGGGATACTCACTTGCAGATATCGGTACGAGAGTAATTCTTGGAAAGAGCCTTAAAGAGCAAGGCATAACCGAAGTTTATCCAAAAGAAAAGAAACGTTGGTACGTTAAAGCACCTGCATTCTCATTCAATAAACTTAAAGGTCTTGACGCTTATCTTTCACCCGAAATGAAGTCAACGGGCGAAGCAATCGGCTATGACGATAAACTTAATAGGGCGCTTTATAAGGCACTACAAGCATCGGGTATGAACGTAATGAATTACGGCACGTTGCTTGTATCTGTAACAGATAGCGATAAAGAAGAAGCACTTCCACTTGTTAGAAGGTTCTATAACCTTGGCTTTAACATTGAAGCAACTGCTGGAACTGCAAAATTCTTGAAAGAAAATGGTATAAGAACAAGAGTTAAGGCAAAAATTAGTGAAGGAAGCGAAGAAATTTTAGATTCAATCCGTAAAGGCTACGTTACCTACGTTATAAACACAAGGGACGTAAACGCTGTTGGCGCAGCAAACGACGGATATCAAATTCGCCGTGCCGCCGTTGAAAACAACGTTACAATCTTTACTGCTCTCGACACTGTAAAAGTATTGTTAGACGTATTGGAAGAAACCACTCTCTGCATTTCGACCATCGACGCCTAATTTAAAGGCTTATAAACGTCGCATTTCTGCGTTACTGCTTAGCGTTTTGATTTCGACAACCAGACGGTTAGTCTCACCCAAAACGCTTCGCGAGCCTTGTCTTGCTTGTTTCTAATCCCTTAAACCCAAAAAATAACCCCTTAAAGAGTAAGGGGTAAGGGGATATGAGGAGTTTGTAAAAGGGATAGTTAAGGGAAAACGACTTCGGAAAAGAGTTGTCCCTTAACATAAAAGAAAATACAAACACCTTAAATCAAACCAAGCAACTTCAAACGTCACGCTCGTTTCTAATCCCTTAAATATCATATACAAAGTCATATTAAATGCAAAAGGCAACTAACTTCGTTTAAAAGGAGAATAAATGTTAAAAAAAGGAATTTTTACCGTTTTAACTAATGAAAAATTAACCGATTCGGTTTATAAAATGACCTTATCGGGTGATACTAGCGCAATAGAGCGTTCGGGGCAATTCGTTAATATTGAACTTGACGGATTGTATCTTCGCCGTCCTATATCCGTTTGCGATTATGAAGACGGAAAACTAACAATTATATATAAAGTGGTTGGGCGTGGTACAGAACAGATGGCAAGTTTTGACGGTGGTAAAAAACTTGATATATTAACCGGACTTGGCAACGGATACTTTACCGAATTTTCAGGTGAAAAACCACTTTTAATCGGCGGTGGGGTAGGTGTTCCGCCCTTATATAACCTTTGTAAAAAACTTATCGAGCAAGGTAAACAACCGACGGTAATTATCGGTTTTAATACTGCAAGTGAGATTTTTTATAAGGAAGAATTTGAAAAACTTGGTGCGCCCGTGCTTGTAGCAACGGCTGACGGAAGCGTTGGTGTAAAAGGTTTTGTAACCGACGCATTAAAAGAAGTTGGCGAATATACGCACGTTTATACTTGTGGTCCCGAACCGATGTTAAAAGCAGTATATAACGCAACCACAAGCGACGGTTCATATTCATTTGAAGAGCGTATGGGCTGTGGCTTCGGTGCTTGTATGGGCTGTTCGTGTAAAACCAAATACGGCAATAAACGTATATGTAAAGACGGACCCGTTCTTCAAAAGGAGGAAATTATATGGTAGATATTTCAACCTCATTGTGCGGAGTTAAACTTGATAATCCCGTAATCCCAGCAAGTGGAACTTTCGGGTTTGGCTATGAATTTAGTGAAATTTACGACATAAATATACTTGGCGCAATATCAATAAAGGGAACTACAAAAGAAGCACGTTTTGGTAACCCCACGCCAAGAATCGCAGAATGCACGTCGGGACTAATCAACTCAATCGGACTTCAAAACCCAGGTATAGATAAGGTTATATCTTACGAAATACCAAAACTTCGTGAAGTGTATAGTAAACCGATAATATCAAATATCAGTGGATTTTCTATTGACGAATATGTTCACTGTTGCGAAAAGATAAACGCTGTTAAAGACGTTGATATTATTGAAGTAAACATCAGCTGTCCTAACGTTCATAACGGCGGAATGAGTTTCGGCACTCTTCCCGAAAATGCCGAAGCCGTAACAAAGGCAGTTAAAAAGGTAACCGATAAACCCGTGTTTATAAAACTTACGCCAAACGTAACCGATATTGTTTCGATAGCAAAAGCGTGTGAACAGGGCGGTGCAGACGGAATAAGTTTAATCAACACTTCGCAAGGACTTCGCATTGACTTAAAAAGTAAAAAACCCGTAATAGCAAATAAGATAGGCGGATTTTCGGGCAGGGCAATATTTCCGATAGCGCTTAAAATGATATATCAAGTTTACGAAGCGGTAAAACTTCCCATTATGGGCATAGGTGGTGTTGCAACGGCTGAGGACGTTGTTGAAATGATGCTTGCGGGCGCAAGTGCAGTTCAAGTCGGTGCAGAAAATTTAGTAAATCCGTATGCTTGTAGAGATATAATAAACAATCTTCCGCAAGTAATGAAAAAATATAAAATTAACAGTTTAAAAGAAATTATAGGAGTGGCTCACCAATGAAAAAAGACGTAATAATCGCTTGTGATTTTAACGGCAAAGAACAGCTTTTCGATTTTCTTGATAAATTCAAGGAAGAAAAGCCTTACTTAAAAGTGGGTATGGAATTATTCTATGCCGGCGGAGTAGAAATTGTAAAAGAAATCAAACGTCGTGGACATAAAATCTTTTTAGACTTAAAACTTCACGACATTCCTAACACTGTAAAAAAGTCAATGGCAGTGCTTTCGGGGTACGACGTTGATATGGTAAACTTGCACGCAAGTGGCGGTTCGGTTATGATGAAAGGCGCACTTGAAGGCCTAACTCGTGCAGACGGAACAAGACCGCTTTTGATTGCAGTAACGCAGTTGACTTCAACTAACCAAGAACTTATGACAAACGAACTTTTAATTGATAAACCGCTTGACGAAGTGGTTATGAGCTATGCTGAAAACGCAAAGAATTGCGGACTTGACGGTGTAGTTTGTTCACCGCTTGAAGCAGGCAAGGTTAAAGACGTTTGTGGTAAAGAATTCTTAACCATAACCCCGGGTATCCGTCTTGCAGGCGATGCTGTTGGTGACCAAAAGCGTGTAACCACACCTGCAATGGCAAAAGAACTTGGTTCTGACTACATAGTTGTAGGTCGTTCAATCACGGGTGCGCAAGACCCCGTTAGTGCGTACAGAAAGTGCGTTGAAGAATTTTTAGGATAAAAAAAGGAGATACGATAATGGAAATTGCAAAAATCGTTGCACAAAACTTGCTTAAAATAAAAGCTGTTTTTCTTCGCCCCGATGAACCTTTCACTTGGGCAAGCGGAATAAAGAGCCCTATCTATTGTGATAACAGACTTATTCTCACCGCACCTGATGCTCGTGACGTTGTAGAAAACGCAATCGCTGAAACGGTAAAAAGAGAATACCCCGAAGCCGAAGCACTATTTGGAACAAGTACGGCAGGTATTGCACACGCAGCAATCGCAGGTCATATTCTAGGTATGCCTATGGGTTACGTTCGTGGTTCAAGTAAAGACCACGGCAGAAACAATAAAATTGAAGGCAAGTTAGAACCAGGTACTAAGGTAGTAGTAGTTGAAGACCTTATTTCAACGGGCGGAAGTTGTATCGACGTTGTTGAAGCGCTTCGTGAAGCAGGTGCAGTCGTACTTGGTATAGTAAGTATTTATACTTACGGAATGAAAAAGGGTATTGAAAGACTTAAAGAAGCAAACGTTAAAAACGTTTCGCTCACTGATTTTGATACCGTAATCGAAGTTGCAGCACAAACGGGCTACATAAAAGAAAGCGATAAGGAAAGATTGATTGCGTTTAGAAACAACCCGTCTGACGAAAGTTGGATAAAAGTATAATTATAAAGGAGTCGCTAATGAGAAATTTATTGGCAATCACTGATTTTTCGGTTGAAGAATTAGACGAACTTTTAGGCGTAGCCGAAGATATAATAAAAAATCCAAACGATTATAGGGAAAAGTGTAAGCATAAACAACTTGCAACGCTGTTTTTTGAACCGTCTACAAGAACAAGACTCAGTTTTGAGTCGGCAATGCTCTCTCTTGGTGGAAGTGTGTTGGGTTTTTCGGACGCAAACAGTTCTTCTGCATCAAAGGGTGAAAGCGTTGCGGATACTGTAAGGGTGGTAAGTTGCTATGCTGATATAATCGCAATGCGCCACCCCAAAGAAGGTGCACCGCTCGTTGCATCAAATTATGCAACCGTACCAATAATTAACGCAGGGGACGGCGGACATAATCACCCCACGCAAACACTTGCAGACCTTTTAACAATTAAGACCGAAAAGGGTAGGTTAAATAACCTTACGGTAGGTTTTTGCGGTGACTTAAAGTTTGGCAGAACGGTTCACTCACTTATACAAGCGCTTGCACGATATACGGGTATAAAGATTATCTTAATTTCGCCCGAAGAACTAAAAGTTCCCGATTACGTTAAGCAAGACGTTATGGATAAAAACGGTATGAGTTACGTTGAAACTACAAGTTTAGAACAAGCAATGCCAGAACTTGACGTTTTATATATGACTAGGGTACAGCAAGAAAGGTTCTTTAACGAAGACGACTATTTAAGACTTCGTGACAGTTACATATTGACTACTGAAAAACTTGAACGTGCTAAAAAGGACTTGATTATTCTTCACCCACTGCCCAGAGTAAACGAAATAGCCGTGGACGTAGACGACGACCCCCGTGCGTGCTACTTTAAGCAGGTTGCAAACGGCAAATATATGCGTATGGCACTAATACTTAAACTTTTGGGTATTAAATAAGGAGGGAAGTAGTTATGAAAATCGACCCAATTAAAAACGGAATAGTAATCGACCACATAGAAGCAGGCAAGGGTATGGAAGTTTATAACTTCTTACACCTTGATGAACTTGAATGTACGGTAGCACTTATAAAGAACGTTCCAAGTAAAAAAACGGGCAAAAAAGATATAATTAAAATTGATGCCGATATAGACGTTAAACTTGACGTTTTAGGCTATATCGCACCCGAAGTAACAGTAAACGTAATTAAAGACGGAAAAACGGTGGAAAAAAAGCAACTTGAACTTCCCTTGACCGTTAAAAACGTTATTAAGTGTAAAAATCCACGCTGTATCACAAGTATTGAACAAGGAATAGTACATACATTTAAACTTGTTGATAAAGAAAACAGAGTTTATCGCTGTATATACTGCGAAAGCAAAGCAAACGATTAATTGATAAAGAATAAGTTAAAAAACCCCGAAGGAGTTAGTGCGTCAGTAATAGGGATTATTACTGACGCACTAGTTATATTTGCCTATCGGCAAGTTATATTGCTTTCGCAGTTATATTTTGCTACGCAAAGTTATTTTTACCCATAGGGTAAGTTATGGCAAATATAATATAACTTTGACTGCAAGTCAAAATATAACTTTTAGACTTGCTCTAAAAATATAACTGTTTGCAAGGCAAACAATATCACTTTACTTAAAACTTGATTTATGCTATAATTAATTTATGAGTGAAAGCATTTAAGGAACGGCTGATTTTATTTCTAAACTTGAAATAG
>JAZNFN010000101.1:0-12335 GCA_045576035.1 Christensenellaceae bacterium | reverse complement strand
CTATACTTTCAAATGAAAGTCGTGTGTTTTGCAAAGCAAATATAAAAGGATAGCAAAAATTTTGCTATCCTTTTATATTGTCTAAAAAATCCCTATTACTAACGCACTAAATCCCACTTTCTCTTTTTGTGTCATAAATCTTTCCTTTTAGCATATATTGAAATAGAAAGCCTATAAGGAGGATAAAATGTCGTTTTTCTGTAATTTTCAGTCGGATAGGTGCCCGGGGCAGATAACGGGAAATCCGTTAAACGGCTTGTGCGAAAAGGTTTGCGTTCAAGCAAAAAAAGTTTTTGACGCTTGTATGCAACAGACACAGCTGACTAACGTGGTGCTTGACATAACAAATCTAACCCCGGCAAATCCTACATATCCGTTGACTTTTATAAGTGCAAAAAGCACAACTTCACAAGGGGTAATAAGCAATTTAGTAATAGACCCACTTGCAGAACGTCCAAACTCTGCCCGTGTTAGAGCGGACGTAATCATACCTGTTTCGGTTGCTTATACCGATGCAAATGGTATTGAGGGTGCGGCAACGGCAACGATAACGGTGACCAAGGACGTGATACTTAATATTCCGTCGGCATCGATTATGCCGTACACGGTAGAAGCAGTTGTATCACTCGTTTCAACGCAAGGTTCATATACGGGTGAAAACGTGTTTACTATCGACGCTTGCGTGTCTATAATCTTAAAAATCGTTATGGAAGTTGAGCTTCTTATTCCGTCATACGGATATGCAGCAATACCGCCTTGCCAAGATTATACGCAAGAAGTTTGCGCAGGATTTTTTGAACTACCGATGTATCCCGAATAATCAAAAAAAGAAAGGGCGTGAGAAATCTCACGCTTTTTTCATTGTCAACTTCAATTCACTTGTAAAAAAAATTCGATTATGTTATTATATTTTTATGAAAATATTTGCTATAAGTGATTTGCATATTTCAACAAATACCAACAAACCTATGGATATTTTTGGTGGGAATTGGGTTGGTTATATGGAAAAAATTCGCCAAGATTGGAATGAAAAAGTTTGTGATGATGACATAGTTTTAATCGGTGGTGATATAAGCTGGGCAATGAATATATGCGACGCTCAAAAAGATATATTAAGCCTTTCGGATTTAAAAGGCAAAAAGATTATGATAAAAGGCAATCACGACTATTGGTGGAGTGGCATAGGAAAGGTTAGGGATATTCTTCCCGACGGATTTTATGCGCTTCAAAACGATTGCATTAAGTTTAACGACGTTATAATTTGCGGTTCACGTTGTTGGAGTGTTCCTGGTTCACCAGATTTTAACGAACAGGATATGAAACTTTATCTTCGTGAACAAGAACGGCTTAAACTTTCGTTAAATAGCGCTGTAAAAATGAAAAACGACGGCGATAAAATTATTGCACTTATACATTATCCACCATTTAACGTTCACCGTGATAGTTCAGCGTTTACCGAACTTTTTGAGCAATACGGTGTAAGTTCGGTTATTTACGGACACTTGCATGGAAAAAACGTTCGTGCAGATAAAATGGTTATAAAAAACGGCGTAAAGTATTATCTTACTTCGTGCGACCAAGTGGATAACAAACTGACTCAAATAGAAATTTAATTTATAGTTTATTTAAAGACGGCATTGCCGTCTTTTTTTTGTGCTTTCGGCATAAATTAGTAAAAAAGGAGTATGTGTATGCAACAAAATAACGTGGTTGAACAAAAGTTGATTCTTGAAGCAAAAAAACACTTGTCGATGACAGGCGTTGAAACGGTTGACGGATTTACCGAGCAATCATTAAAACTTACGGTTGCAGGAAGTAAGGTGTTTATAGTAGGCGAAAATATAAAAATTACAGCATTTAATAAAACGAGTGGAAATTTAACCGCAGAAGGCGAATTTTTTGAGATTAGGTATAATAGAAAAAAAGTTCCCGTTATAAAAAGGTTGTTTAAATAATGTTTGTAACAAAAAATCAGTTTTACGTTTTTGTGGCGTGCTTTGCATTTGGTGCTTGTGTAGGAATATTATTCAGTTTTTCAAGTGCTATAAAGTTTTTTATTAAAAATAGAATTTTAAGAATGGTGCCCGACGTTATAACCTTTAATTTAGTGGGTATAATTTATTCGTTCTATGCGCTCAATATGTGTTTTTCTAACGTGAGAGTATATATGATAGTGGGTGTTTTTATAGGAATTGTTGCGTATTTGAAAAGTTTTCATATATTACTTGCAAAATGTGCGAAAAAGTTTTATAATATAATAGTAAAAATAACGTTAAAACGATTAGAAAAACGCAAAAGGATAAAAGATGAACGAATCAAAGTTAAAAAGAATAATAGTCGCAACAACCGTAGGGGCAGTAATGCTACTAGTTATGCTTCTATCAATAATGGTTTTTCAGTTAATATCCATACAAGTAAAAAATAACGAAATCGCTTATTTGAAAGAGCAAATTGCACTTTACGAACAAATGACGATAGATGGCGAAGAAACGATTGAAGCACGCTCTACTCGTGAGTGGATTGAGCGTGAAGCAAGAAGATTGGGGTATAACTATTTGCCATGAAGTACGGGGTAATTGATATAGGCTCAAATTCAGTTAGGCTTATGATAAGCGATGGGAATAATACTTTATATAAAAAAGTAAAAACGACTCGTCTTGCAGAAAATATGTGTGGCGCAGTGCTTCAAAGCGCACCTATGGAACGTACAGCCGATGCCGTTTCTTTTTTTGTAAAATGCGCAAAAGAAGAAAACGTGAACGAAATTTGCGTTTTTGCAACTGCCGCCGTGCGCCAAGCGAAAAATAAACAAGCGTTTATTGACCTTGTAAAAGACCGTGCGGGTATTGACGTTGACGTTATAAGTGGTGAAAGTGAAGCGCAAATAGGAATAAAAGGTGCTCTAAATGGTGCTGACGGTGCTATTATAGACGTTGGTGGGGCAAGTACTGAGGTTATCGTTACAAAAGACGGGGCTCAAATTTTTTCAAAGAGTTTGAACCTAGGTGTAGTGACGCTTTACAATGAGTTTGGACAAGATAAAACTAAGATTGAAAATTATATTAGTAAAAAAATAAAAGAATTTGGTGTTATACCAAAATCCGATTTTTACGGCATAGGTGGAACGGCTACAAGTCTTGCTTCAATATTGCAAGAACTTGACCCCTATGACCCAAATAAAGTTGATGGATACGCTATTGACGTGCAAACGTTAATACGCTTAAACGATAAACTTTTTTCGCTTTCGGTTGAACAGCGCCGTGAACTAAAAGGGCTTCAAAAAGAACGTGCAGAGGTCATTGCAGGTGGCTGTGCGGTTACGCTTGCAATACTCACGATGGTTGGTGTGGACAAAATAACTGTAAGCGAAAAGGATAATCTTGAAGGATATTTAATGAAAAGGTTAGAAAATTATGAGTAGAAGAGTAAATATAACAAACTATCTTATAACAATGGCAATAACATTAGGTACGCTTTTTGTTGCAATTTATACTTGCAATACAAATTACGGCGGGACTATGTTTGAAGCAGGTCTTAAATTTTTGGTAGGTGCTGTCGTTGCAGGGTTTATTCACGCACTTATGCACGAACTTGGACACTTGTTTAGCGGAAAAAGAAACGGATTTGCCTTTTCTGAAATGGTCGTTTGGTTTTTGTGTTGGACAAAAGTTAAAAGAAAAACTGTTTTTAAATTTGTAATGATTGGTGAAGAAGCTGGTTATACACAAATGATACCGACTCATACTGATAATATAGAAAAAAGGCTTAAAAATATGACAAGGGGCGGAATGATAGCATCGTTTATCTTTATGCTTTTTGGTATCCCTGCTTTATTTTTAACTTTTTTACCCGTTTGGGTTTACGTTATATGGGTTATGTTTTTGCCCATAGGCGCTTACTATTTCTTTGGTAGTGCACTTCCTACGTCTAGCCTTGGCGTGAGAAACGACGGTGCTGTGATATATGGATTAAAACGAAAAGATGCTCAGGCAAAAGTAACGGTTAATCTTCTTAAAATTCAAGCGGAAATGTATAACGGCAAAAGACCGTCTGAAATTGATAAAGAACTCTATTTTAATCTTCCTCAACTTCCCGAAGACGACCCAACGTTTACAATGCTTTTAAATGCACGTTATTACTATTATCTTGATGCGAAAGATTACGAAAACGCAAAGGCTATCACTAAACGTTTGCTTTCGTTAGAAGAATATTTACCAAAAGGATATATAAATTTAGTAAAAACCGATGCGCTATACGACGCTTGTACTTTTAATTGTGACGAAGATGTTGCCGACGATTTAGTTTATGAGCTTGAAAAATACTTAAACAACGTCAATAGCGTAACCAACGTGCGTGTTAAATTGGCATATTTAGTATATATAAAGGGCGAAAGGGATAATCTCGATATGTTTTTCAAGAAGGCGTTTAAAGAAGTTGACAGGTGTCAAATTAAAGGTCAAGGCGAGATGGAAAAAAAGCTTATAGAAAATATACACGAAGATTACTTAAAAGCCGAATAAAATTTTTTAAATTAAATTTAATAACGTATTGAATTGCCACCGGGTAATTTACTATGCACTCTATGCGTGTCGTTAGGTCTTTGAAGATGCGTTTAGGGTGCTTTTTTACAGAGGAGAACTATGAAAAACCCTTTCAAATTGCTTGATAAAATCGACTGGATTATATATTTATTTTCACTTGTTATAGTTAGTGTAACAAGCTTTATTGGACCGTTTGACCTTTTAAATTTTATGTCCACAATCACGGGTGTAACAATGCTAATATTTATGGCAAAAGGACACGTCGTAGGTCAAGTGCTATCCTTTATCTTTGCCATATTTTATAGTGTTAAATCCTTTGGACTTGCTTACTATGGCGAAGTGTTAATCAGCGTATGTTTAATGATACCGCTTTCTGTGTTTTCGATAATCAGTTGGGCACGCAATCCGTATAAAAAAGGCGAAAACGTAGTCAAAATTTCTAAACTTTCTTGTGGCGATAAGGTATTGTGTTTAATCCTAACGATAACTGTAACAGTAGCCTTTTATTTTATACTTAAAGCGCTCAATACGAACAATTTAATAGTGAGTACAATTTCTATCTTTACAAGTTTTTGGGCATCTTATCTTTTGATAAAGCGAAGCACTTATTATGCAATAGCGTATACTATGAACGATATAGTTTTAATAGTGCTTTGGGCACTTGCTTGTGTAAGCGATATCAGTAACGTTTCCGTTGCAGTATGTTTTTTAATATTTTTAATAAACGATTTGTACGGTTTTGTACTTTGGAAAAAACGTGAAAAACATCAAGGACTAACCAAACAAAAAACGTCGCTTTGAAAAGAAAAGCGACGTTTTTTGATTATCCCATATATTCAAGGTCATAATAACAATACGGGCAAATTCTCAAAGTGTTTTTTGCACAGTCGGTACAAAGTCTTGCTCCGCAATTGGGGCAACCAAGTTCGTTTCCGTCGGTAATATTTTTACTGCAAGTTTTGCATTTTGACATAGTTTTTCTCCTTAGTTTTTTGTAAAATAAGTATGTGTATATTCATTGTTTTTATTCCTTTTATTTAATTTTATAAAAAAGTACCGATTTTTACTCTTTAAAACTATAAATAGTTTTAATTATGCCATTTTACGCTTGTAAAAAATTTAAAAATATGTTATAATAAAACCATAAAAAATAAACGAAATTTAAGGTGTAGCGATGGAAGAAAAAATTAAGACGGAAAGCAATTACGGCGAAAGCCAAATTCAAGTACTTGAAGGTCTTGACCCTGTTAGAAAAAGGCCGGGTATGTATATCGGTTCTACCGACGTTCGTGGGCTTCATCACCTTGTTCAAGAAATTGTGGACAACTCTATTGACGAAGCTAATAATGGACATTGTGATACCATAATCGTTCAGTTTAACGGCGACGGTTCGTGTACAGTAAAAGACAACGGTAGGGGCATACCCACCGCTATTCACCATACCGAAGGAATTTCAGCCGTAGAAGTCGTTTTGACTAAGCTTCACGCAGGTGGAAAGTTCGGCGGTGGTGGATATAAAATCTCAGGCGGTCTTCACGGTGTAGGTTTGTCGGTTGTTAACGCTCTTTCCGAATGGCTTGACGTTGAAGTTTTTCAAAACGGTAAACACCACAAACAAACTTACAATAGGGGTATTCCACAAGCGCCACTAAAAGTAATAGGCGATGCTGATTTTACGGGTACTTGGGTAACCTTTATGCCCGATGATGAGATTTTTGAAACGGTTGACTTTAACTATGATACCGTTAAAACCCGTCTTCGTGAACTTGCATACTTAAATAAAGGCTTAACGATTAAGATAATTGACAAGCGTGCAGAAAGAGAGCGTGAAGATACTTTCTACTATGAAGGTGGTATAGCACACTTTGTTGAAGATTTAAGTCGCAATAAAGGTCCGCTCTTTGATAAACCCGTATATTTTGATATCTTTTACGGTGATACCGAAGTTGAAGTTGCTGTTCAGTACACCGAAACTTATAACGAAGTAATCTATGCTTTTGCTAACAACATAAACACCGAAGAAGGAGGTACTCACCTTGAAGGGTTTAAGAGTTCTCTATCTAGAATTATCAACGACTTTGGTAAAAAACTCAACGTGTTTAAGGGTGAAGAAAAGGTTTCGTCCGATGACTGTCGTGAAGGTATCGTTGCGGTTATCTCAGTAAAACTTACCGACCCACAGTTTGAAGGTCAAACCAAAACCAAACTCGGCAACAGTGAGATGCGCAACTACGTTACAAAGGCAATGAACGAATACTTTGGAACGTTTATGGAAGAAAATCCTGCAAAGGCAAAAGAAGTATTGCTTAAATGTATAACGGCGCAAAGGGCAAGGGAAGCGGCAAGACTTGCAAGAGAGTCTACTAGAAGAAAAGGTGCACTTGAATCTACAACGCTTCCTGGCAAACTTGCAGACTGTTCGGACAAAAACCCTGAATTTTGTGAAATTTTCATAGTCGAAGGTGACTCCGCAGGCGGAAGTGCTAAGCAAGGTAGAGATAGACGCTTCCAAGCAATTTTGCCTCTTCGTGGTAAAATATTAAACGTTGAAAAGGCAAGACTTAATAGAGTTTTAGAAAACGAAGAAATTAAGAGTATGATAACTGCTTTCGGCGGTGGTATACACGACGATTTCGATGAAAGCAAGTTGCGCTACAATAGAATTATTTGTATGACCGATGCCGACGTAGACGGTAGTCATATTAGAATATTACTACTTACGTTCTTTTTTAGGTTTATGCGTCCGTTAATAGAGAAAGGGCACGTTTATATTGCTCAACCACCACTTTACAAAGCGACTAAGAACAAAGTTGATAAATATCTTTACACCGATAAAGAACTTCAAGATTATCTTGCAGAAGTGGGTAAATGTGATATTCAACGCTATAAAGGTCTTGGTGAAATGGACCCCGAACAGCTTTGGGAAACCACTATGAATCCTGAGACAAGAACAATGCTTCGTGTTACGATGGAAGATGCGTTAGAAGCAAACGAAACGTTTACGACGCTTATGGGTGATGACCCCGAACTTCGTCGTGCGTTTATAGAACAAAATGCAAAATTAGTTACTGATTTAGACGTTTAATAAGGGGGATAAATTTTTATGGCTAAAAAAGATATTAGTTCGGAACTTTCCGCAGAATTTAAGGCTACACTTGAAAAAACAAAACTTATTAACGTCGAAGTTAATAACGAAGTAAAAAAATCGTTTATCGCCTATGCAATGGCGGTAAACGTTTCACGAGCAATACCTGACGTTCGTGACGGCATGAAACCCGTTCATAGACGTATTTTGTACGCTATGCACGATATGGGGCTTACTAGCGATAAAGCATTTAAAAAATGCGCAAAAATCGTCGGTGAAGTTTTAGGTAAATACCACCCACACGGCGACAGTTCGGTTTACGATGCGCTTGTACGCTTAGCACAAAACTTTTCAATAAACTTCCCGCTTGTAGACGGACACGGAAACTTCGGTTCGGTCGACGGTGACCCTGCCGCAGCGTATAGATATACCGAAGCAAGACTTTCAAAACTTGCAAACGAAATGCTTCGTGAAATTGATAAAAACACGGTTGACTTTTATCCCAACTTTGACGATACCGAAATGCAACCGGTAGTTTTGCCGTCAAGAATCCCGAACATCTTAGTAAACGGTGCAGATGGTATTGCTGTTGGTATGGCAACAAATATTCCGCCACACAACTTAGCAGAATGCTTAAACGGTTGTATCGCTTTGATGGATAACCCCGAAATAACCGTTGAAGAGCTTATGGAATATATCCCTGCACCCGACTATCCAACAGGTGGCGTTTTGATGGGTAGAGCAGGTATTAAACAGGCTTATAGAACGGGTAAGGGCGGTTTTGTGCTCCGTGCTAAGTGTGATATTGAAGAATTTAACAATGGAACTCGTGAAAGAATAGTTGTAACAGAACTTCCTTACCAAGTAAACAAGGCAATGTTGATAAAGAGCATTGCAGATATGGTTAAAGATAAGCGTATCGAAGGAATAAGCGACATTAAGGACGAATCAGATAGACACGGTATGCGTATGGTTATCGACCTTAAAAAAGATGCTAACGCACAAGTCGTTTTAAATACACTTTATAAGCACACTAACTTACAAGTTAAGGACGGCATAATTTTATTAGCACTTGTTGACGGTGAACCTAAGGTTTTAGGGTTAAAAGAAATTTTACAGCACTACATTGCTCACCAAGAAGAAGTAATAGTTAGACGCACAAGGTACGACTTAGCAAAAACCGAAGAACGTGAACATATAGTTAAGGGTCTTGTAATAGCGCTAGCAAACATTGATAGGGTAATTGAAATTATTCGTCAATCAGCAGATAAAAACAGTGCTTGCGCATCTTTAATAGAAGAATTCGTGCTTTCTGATAAGCAAGCAAATGCTATACTTGAAATGCGTTTACAACGCTTAACAAGTATGGAGGTTGAAAAACTTAAAGAAGAACTTGTTGAACTTGATAAGATTATTTTAGACCTTAAAGATATACTTGCAAACGAAGCAAGGGTTAAGGCTATAATTAGAAGTGATATGGAAGAAATAAAAGAAAAATATCCTTCGCCAAGAAAGACAGAAATTTCTTACGATTATGGTAATATTGAAGACGCAGACCTTATTCCCGTTGAAGACGTTGTAATAAGTTTAACGCACTTCGGTTACGTTAAACGTGTTCCCGTTGCTGAATACAGAACGCAAAGAAGGGGCGGTAAAGGTGTTACGGCACATAAACCTAAGGAAGAAGACTTTGTTGACAATATGTTTGTAACGTCAACTCACGACGATATATTGTTCTTTACTGATAAGGGTAAAGTTTACAGTATGAAAGGCTATATGATTCCCGAAGGTCAAAGAACGGCAAGGGGCAGAGCAATCGTCAACTTGTTGCAACTTACTGAAAATGAAAAAGTTCGTGCAATGATACCGTTGAAAGCCGGAACCGAAGGCTATATCGTTATGGCAACTCAAAACGGACTTATCAAAAAGACTTCGCTTACCGAGTTTGCAAACATTAGAAAAGTTGGTAAGATTGCAATTAGCATAGTTGAAGGCGACGAACTTATTTCCGTTCAACTCTCTAACGGAGAAAATGAAATTATAATCGCTTCTCACGAAGGTAAGTGTATTAGGTTTAATGAATCGGATGTTCGTGCGATGGGTAGAGATACTCAGGGCGTTAAGAGTATGACGTTAAACAAAGGCGACTACGTCGTAGATATGGCTGTAATTAAAGACAACTGCGAAGTTATTACTATGACTGAAAACGGTTACGGCAAGCGTTCTGACCTTGAAGATTATAGAATGCAATCTCGTGGCGGTAAGGGCGTAAAAGCAGGTGTGTTCAATACTAAGACGGGTAAACTTGCAAGTCTTAAACTTATTGCCGAAGACGAAGATATTATGATAATTACAAACAACGGTACGATTATTAGGGTTGCCGGTGCAGATATTAGCAAGATAGGTAGAGATACGCAAGGCGTAAGGATTATGAGAATTGACGATTCTACCGTAAGTAAGATTGCAATAACGCCCAAAGGCGAAGAAGACTCTGATGAGAGTGAAGAAATACCAGAACAAGAATAATTAAATGTTAAAGCGGTTCGCTTGTTGCGAACCGCTTTTCACTTGGTTAAAAATGATAATTGCTTAACATAGAATTACTGAGAAAGTAAAATAATTTCAAAAAAGTTAAAAAAATTTATTTATAATGGCGTTTTGGTTTGACAAACCGCTATTTATTTTATATAATAGTTAAGCGTTTTGAGATGTAACGTGCTGATATGGCTCAGATGGTAGAGCACATCCTTGGTAAGGATGAGGTCACCGGTTCGATTCCGGTTATCAGCTCCATAAACCTACGGCTTGCCGTAGGTTTTTTGTTTTTCTATTTTTATAAACTATACGTTTGACATTTTTTATGTTTTTATATATTATATAACCAAAGGAGATAAAATGAAAGTATTATTAATTAATGGTAGTCCACACGAAAACGGAACGACTTTTAGGGCGCTTAGTGAAGTTTCAAGTGCGCTCAACGCTAACGGTATTGAAACTGAAATAATTACGGTAGGGAATAAGGAAATTACCGGTTGCAAAGCTTGTGCTGCGTGTGTTAAACTAGGTAAATGTGTTAAAGATGATATAGTAAATGAAATTATTCCTAAAATTGAACAAGCTGATGGAGTGGTTGTTGGAAGTCCCGTGTATTATGCTTCACTTAACGGTACGTTGAAATCGTTCTTAGATAGAGTGTTTTTTGCTAAAAAATCGTTCGCTAATAAGCCAGCCGCAGCAGTTGCCGTTGCACGTCGTGCAGGCACAACTTCTACTATTGATATTATAAATAAATATTTTATGATAAATAATATGCCCGTTGTTTCATCGCAGTATTGGAATATGGTTTTCGGTAGCAACGCAAATGATGCAGAAAAGGATGAAGAAGGTATGCAAACTATGCGCACACTTGGTAACAATATGGCATGGCTAATAAAGTGTATAAACGTAGGTAAAGAGAGCGGTGTTCCGCTTCCAGAACAAGAAAAAAAGATTAAAACAAATTTTATTAAATAATATAAAATTATTCTTAAATTAAAAAGAATGAGCCCCACACTGTGCGTGTAGGGCTCATTTTAGTGATAAAATGTATATATTTTTATATTTTATAATAATCTTAATTTGGTTGTTTTAAATATTAATAACGCTTATCGTACCACTTAAATTGTTTATAGGCAAGCCTACCAGAAAGAACCATCATACCAAGTGCAAAGAGTATACCACTTGATTCAAGTGCTAACATAATATTGTCCATAGGTGCATTGCCCATAATAAACAAACCTGCAAAACCTATTATGTGCGCAAGATTGCAAAACAAGTTGATTATCATAAAAAATCCTGCTAAAATGCTTATAATCTTAAATATAAGTCTTAAAATTTGAGAGCGTGTAATGAATAGCAACAAGCAGAATAAAACGTTCATTGCAAGGATACCAATATAAATTGTTGTTGCAAGATTGAGTAGATTAGCAACCGTTTCAACCATTTGAGCATCAAGATGGAAAACTGAAACTAATCCAACAGCATTAGCAGCTTGAATACTAGCCAAGGTACCATCGCCGATAAAGGGAGCACCTTCATAAGCACAACGCAGACCTGCGCTACCAAATGTCATAGGTATCAAAAACACCACAAGTCCGATAATCGACCAAATAATAGTGTTGATACATTGCTTAAAGTTAACGTTTTTATAAATTTTTTCGCTCATAAATACTTTCTCCTACAAGCATCTATATTTTTAAAGTGTTTAAATAAACTTTTACGTCGCTACTTATTCTAAAACTTTCTTTTGCTTTTTGAATTGCTTTGTTGTGAACGAACTTGGGGAATAGTTTGTTTTCAATGTATTTTATCATTGTATCGTATTGTTTTACAAGTGCCACACTAATAAACCAAGCAATAGCCATATTTACATAATAATGTTCACTTTTTACGTTTAACAAAGCATTGATAATGTTTTCATTAAAACCATCGTCAAGAAAGTAATCTAATAATATAATAACACCGAACCTTACGGTGTAAGGATTATTGAATTTTAAATAATCCAAAGCTTTTTTATGTGTTAGTTCTTTATGTTTTTTAAAAATTTTCAAATTTGCAACAGTGCTGTCGCAAATTGCCCAGTTGTCGAGGTAGGGTAGAAAATCTTCAAGCATTTTAAAAACTTGTTGGATATCGTTTTTTATTGTGCCGATTAATAGACCGTGAACAAA